>NZ_JBEOOY010000018.1:0-65903 GCF_040309585.1 Psychrobacter sp. GW64-MNA-CIBAN-0177 | reverse complement strand
AATTCATTCGATAGTCATCTAAATGGGCTAAAAATGGCTAAATCTTGCCAAACATCGTCAAATAGCTGGTTAATATCCCGATATTATCTATGCTGTTTTTCTTGTTTGACAGCAATTTATCTCATTTTTATCGCCATTTTTGAAATGAAAACACGGCCTAGAAAGCCCCATCATACATTTGTATGATGGGGCTTTTATTTAGCTATGATTTCTCCATTTTACTTCGAAATATCACGCTTGTGAGCTTAGTTAGTAGCGTTCTTATCAAATATCTGTTTCAAGCTAGTTGGCTCTTTGCGTTTAGCCATAGTTTGCTCATGGCGTGCCTTGGAGGATGCTTGATAAGCGCGTAAACGAGAATGTTGTATCTTACCAATAGGACGATTCTCTTCTAAACAGCGGAAAGTGGTAAAGCTTAAATCCTCTATCGCGTCGAGATTGCCATCGTCTGGGACGTCTTGACAAGGTATGGTCAAAGTCGCTACGGTAACGAATGGCGCATCAGACTCTTTCCATTCTTGTGTTAGCTGATCAATAGGCTGCTTTTTAAGGTTGCGGCATAATTGAATTTGTACATCGAACTGATAGTCGTGCTCGCGTATCTCTTCGATAATTGCGGGACGTATCGCTTCATCTTCGGTGAACAGGTGAATATTGGTACGCTTAATTTTTTTCATTGAAGCTTTGGTTGGAGTTACTCTGACTTTTGCCATGTAATCACCGTGACGAAAGGCACCTTGTGAAAAATAATCGTACAACCAAGCGTTCTTAGGAGGGGTGGTTGCTAGCTTTCTAAAGGCGTTGAGTGATCGCAAGCCTTCAAGATCAGGGAATTCTTTACCGTATTTAGTCAACCAATGAAAAATGAACTTACCTTTACCCAGTAGACCCTCGCCTAAGTAACCGTTTAAACCGAAATTTAGCTTTGATAAATAAGCGTAATTTTTAAGACTATTGGTAAAAAAAATTGGACTATTTACTAAAGCGTAGTCAAAAGTGGTGCTATCTTCCTCTCCTGGGGCTAATTTTTCACCTGGCACATCGAATATTTTTATCGCCAATCCTTGCCCCAGTCCCAATCGTCTATCTGCACTTACTGCCGCTGCTGCATTGGAAAATCGAATAACCGCATCGTGAATACCAGCTTTAGCGTACAGGCCTTGAGCATATTCCTTAGGAATGTCATCTAATATCTCAAATTTAGCTTTTAGACCACAATAGCTCTTGGCATGAACGGCACGAACATGATGATCGATATCGTTTAAATCTTTGCTTTTTTTGACATATAGACGAATATCATTAGTAATAGTATCAATAATTTTATTATCTTCGTCACTTAACGTAATATATTTCGAGTCATATTTGACATAATTAGGTTTAAATAGTTTTTTTAGCATATTCAGCTACCTATGTATTAGTAGATTAAAATGTGAATTTGTGACTATTTTACAAAAGTTTAGAGTCATTACTTTAAGATAAGTATTGAGAATATGTAACAGTAGATTAATTACTAAATGTTTTGAAAACATAGTGAAGCATTCAGGTTATCGACTCTGTATGGTAAAAACCATTAATGACTAAGCCGATTACCCATTGGGCATTGGGCATTGGACATTTTTATGGTCAGAGATAAGTGCTATATCATTAAAAGCTTACTTACTAGTTTGGTTTAAATTGTTAGACTGGCTAAAATTAACGACATTTATTAAATACAAGCAGAGAAAATATGGCAGTCGATTTAACCAATACTTTAATAGTGGCTATATCAGCGACAGCATTGTTTGATTTAACGGAGTCTGAGAACCACCTTTTACAGCTACTACAGCAGCGCCCTGACGAGGCAGTAAAGGAGTTTCGCGATTATATGGCCGCTCGTGAGAACGAGCCCTTGGATATTGGCGCGGGTTATCCGCTGATTAAAGCCCTACTAAATTTGAATCATTATTGTGAAGACGATACTGTACAGCTCCCTGATATTGAAGCGCCTTTGGTCGAAGTGGTGATTGTCTCAAAGAGCAGTCCAGATACGGGCATTCAAGTACTTAATGCCATTCGAGAACATGGACTCAATATTTCTCGATCGGCATTTATATCGGGCAGTCCTGTCTCGCCTTATATCAAAGACTTCAATGTTGATTTATTTTTGACCACCAATCGTGAGGATGCGCAGCAAGTTGCTGATGCCAATATTTGTGCCTGTGCGATACTCGATGCGACGCCTGTCAATACTTATAAATTGGATACCAAACAGCTGCGTATCGCTTTTGATGGTGATGCTGTGCTTTTTGATGATTCAGGCGAGCTATTATATAAGCAAAAAGGATTGCGTGCTTTTCATGATCGTGAAGCCCAAATGCGTGACTTACCGATTGAAAAAGGACCTTATGCCGAGCTATTGATTAAGCTATCAAACTTACAGGAACGTTTGCCTGCTGGTCTGCAATATTCACCGATTAAGATTGCGTTGGTGACGGCTCGCAACGCCCCCGCGGATCTGCGGGCTATCAAGACGCTACGAGAGTGGGGCGTCAATGTGGATATGGCGTTTTTCTTGGGTGGGCTTGAAAAAACAGCGGTATTAAAGACCTTTGCACCGCATATTTTCTTTGATGATTCGGTCAAACATATTGATGCCGCGCGCAGTTTTGTTCCTACCGCCTTAGTGCCTTATCATTCGGCCTCGTTACTGCATGCCAATAGTTATTTAACAGCGGACAAAGATGCTTCATTATTATCATTTAAACCGATACAGCAACCACTGTTTTCAGTCAACCATTAAGGTCTTTAATAAAATGAAATGAATAGGATAAAAGATTATATGAAGTGGCGGCAATTACTCACGTTGATATTAGTACGAATCAAGCAAGTTATTGGCTTATATGCTTTTGTTTTAGTGCCAATGTGGGGGATGTTTTTTCTTAACAAGTTTGCGCTGTTCGGGCTGTGGAATATCTTTGGTATCGTACCGCGAGCCCTTGATGTCGGCAGCATGATAGGGATTTTTGCTTCATGGACGATGCATGGTAATTTTTCACATTTGCTTGGCAATACTTTGACATTATTACAAATTCTGTTTTTATTTGGGCTGTTTGAAAACAACGCGTATCGTACAGTGGTTAAGCTTATTATAGCCTCTGGATTGGTAACGTGGATCATTGGCTCGCCGCTATCGATTCATATCGGGGCATCAGGACTATGTTTTGCGATGCTTGGTTATATGATAGGTGGCGCTGTCTTCGCAAGGCGTTGGGGCTATCTATTGGCCTGCATTGTCATGGGCACGGGCTACTGGTTGACTATCAAACAAGGATTAATGCCGCAGCAAGGTATCTCCTTTGCGGCACATTTCGGTGGTCTATGCGCTGGTTTATTGCTCGGGGCAAACTCAAAACATCAGTATACTGCCACTGTTCAGCGTTATTAATTGCTCAATATTATTCATTGATAGACACTACTAACTGCGAGGCGTTTTACGGATTATCTAGTGGTTTTGTAAACTTATCTTTATCTGAATATTTGGCCATTTTTAGCCCATTTACATTCAGATTGAGGACAGTCTCTAGCTTTTATTGTTACAAATACTGATGAATAGGGGATCATCTGTTGCTAAGGGCTGCCATTTGGTTGAGCTATTAACGTGCTCATCAACCGTCAAAGTACTGTCTTTCGCTGGCATAATATAATCGGCACGGGCTGGTGTGCTGCAGTCAATTACCTGTGCAACTTGCTTGACACTCATGCGTCTTTCAAACAGATATAGATTGGTTAGATAGATATCTGGATTGTCTATTTGCGGCCGCGCGTGACCACTATCGGCTGCCATAAAGCGTATTGTCTGTGGTTTTACATACGACCATGGTCGAAACCACACACTCTCTTCAATCTTTTTGACCACGGTCATCCCTTCTGGTAATTGAGCGACTTGCTGATCATACCAGTTATATTCTTGATGTACCTGAAACCCAAAAATACCAAGAGCAGCAAAGGCTGGAATCAGCCATTTTGGTGCTTTTTTGCCCGCCAATTTGCTGAGGTGAGTTATAACAAGTGCCAACCCAGCCAAACCAAATCCGGCAGCCATGGTGGCGATAAACTCATAAAGCATAAGACTTTTCCTTAATACATGGCGCGTATAGGCCAATCATAAAATAGTAAATTTTTATCATGTCGTTCTTATAAAGCGGCTTTTTATAGATTAACTGTCACTAAACGACTGTTATCAAATAATTTCTATTACGCTATATAGATAAAAAAACACTCACAAGCAGCGGCTGCCTGTGAGTGATATGCATAAAGGATACCATACTACATACCAGAGCTTAGTGGTCCACTGCGCCGCCAGCTCCGCGTGGAGAACGAACGCTTTCAACCAATTCTTGGATATGTAATGGTGGTGCTTTAGTCGCGTAAGATACAATGAACGCAACGATAAAGTTGAGCAAGGCACCAATCGCACCAAATGATAATGGCGAGATACCAAACAACCAGTATTCTTCCGTATCAGGGAAGTTAGCCGTACCACTGATGAAGAACCAGCCTTTGAAAACAAAGATATAAACCAAGATACTAATCAGACCTGTCAACATACCGGCGATAGCGCCAAGGTTGTTAATACGCTTAGAGAAAATACCCATCATCAATGCTGGGAACAGTGAAGCACCTGCAATACCAAAGGCTAAGGCAACCACCTGTGCCGCGAATCCTGGTGGGTTAATACCCAGCCAAGTAGCCACGACAATCGCGACACCCATTGTGATACGGGCGACACGTAGCTCACCCTTATCAGTGATGTTTGGATTAAGGTTTCTCTTAATCAAGTCATGACTGATGGCTGATGAGATGGCAAGTAGTAGACCAGCGGCTGTTGATAGTGCTGCTGCCAAACCACCTGCAGCGATAAGACCGATAACCCATGGTGGCAGTTGAGCGATTTCTGGGTTAGCCAATACTAAGATATCGGCGTTGACGTCTAGCTCGTTACCTGCCCAACCTGCATTGGCAAAGCGGCCATCGACTTCTAGATCATGTGCTGTGCGAGCTTCTGCTACAGCAGCAGTGGCAGCTGCAACATCTCCGCCTTCTGCTTCAGCCGTGTTGAGTGCTAGCTGAGCCGCACCCAATCCACTGTCGTTATATAACTGAATACGACCATCGTTATTTAGGTCGTTATATTTAATAAGACCAGTATCTTCCCATGTTCTCATCCAATCTGGACGCTGCTCATAAGTAAGCGCAGGCTCTTCCACACCTTGTGGATAGATCGTATCGATCAAGTTGAGACGCGCCATTGCACCCACTGCAGGGGCGGTAAAGTATAGTAATGAGATAAATACAAGGGTCCAACCCGCTGTCCAACGTGCGTCAGCGACTTTAGGAACCGTGAAAAAGCGAATGATAACGTGGGGCAGACCCGCAGTACCAATCATAAGCGATAAGGTAAACAGCACCATATTTAGCTTGTTAGGAACGTCAGCCGTATAAGCTGCAAAGCCTAAATCAGTGACTACTTGATCGAGTTTGGTTAATAAAGGAATACCTGCTTCAGTATGGTTAGAGAATAAACCAAGACCGGGAATTGGATTGCCTGTTAACTCAAGTGAGATAAAGACCGCAGGAATGGTATAAGCAATCATAAGAACGACATACTGCGCAACCTGCGTATAAGTGATCCCCTTCATGCCACCAAGTACAGCGTAGAAGAAGACAACGACCGCAGCAATCAGTAGGCCAGTGGTGTTTTCAACTTCTAAGAAGCGTGAGAAAGCAACGCCAGCACCAGTCATCTGACCGATAACATAAGTAGTCGAGGCGATAATCAAACAAACCACGGCAATCATAGCCGCTGTCTTAGAATAAAAACGGTCGCCGATAAAGTCAGGAACCGTAAATTTACCGAACTTACGTAAGTATGGCGCTAGGAGCATCGCTAGCAGTACATAGCCACCTGTCCAACCCATTAAATACGTCGAGGCACCATAACCACCAGCGGCAAGGATACCGGCCATCGAGATGAATGACGCCGCACTCATCCAGTCAGCAGCCGTTGCCATACCGTTTACGACTGGATGCACACCACCACCAGCCACATAGAATTCGCTGGTCGTACCAGCACGCGCCCAAATCGCAATACCGAAGTAGAGAGCGAAGGACAGACCCACAAAAATAATATTAATTGTAAATTGACTCATAGTGCTATTCCTCGTCTACGCCATATTGTTTATCTAACTTGTTCATACGCCACGCGTAAAAAAAGATCAAGATGATGAAGACTGCAATAGAACCTTGCTGAGCAAACCAAAAGCCTAGATCAGTACCGCCGATTCTAATGCCTGCTAACAGAGGACGTAAAAGAATAGCAAAACCATAAGAAACTAGTGCCCAAATGACTAGGCTACCTAGGATGAGACGGACATTGGCACGCCAATAACCGGATGGATCGTTGTGGTTTTCCATAGGACAACTCCTTTTGTCTTGCATAAAAGCGGAATTATTGGTTTAAGCGTGATAAGCCGTTATGGTCTAGCAAGTATCACTAAAAGCGATACGACGTTTATAGCAATGACCAGCATTGCCTGACAAACGATCAAAGCAGAACGGAAACGACCAATCAGCGTCATTAACTAAAATCACCAACAAAATAAGCGAGTTTTGGACTATTTTTCGACTGAAAACATCATAAAAAATAGCTATTCACTGCGCATTACCCTAAAAAAGTGGGTAATACCTAAAATATGATGGATTGCTTAAAATTTAATTATTTAAAATAAATAGCAGTATTAATTAAATATGACAGGCAGGAAGAACGATATATTTCGAGGAAGGTAGGTGGGGCATAACAATCCATCGTTCTTGAAGCTCTTGTCTTCCTGACAAGCATCTTAAGGTTTGTAGAACGCTAATTACTCATGCCAATAAGTAAATATTAACTTTATCGGAATGTCTATACCATTCAAGGTATCAGTAATAAAAAATTGATAACAAAATTTTAATTGCTAAGGGCATGATCAATCAATGCCACAAAACATTTATTTTGACAGGATACATGTACGTTACAAACGTTACTGAAGTATTACTAAAACTGTCTAAATTGTGCTGTAAATTTGTTACTTTATACATTCTATATGATATGAGCGGTAAGTAACATTTATTTTAAAAATAAATTTACTAAGTTGATAACCAAATGTGATGATTGTAGAGCATTTAATCTCTATAGAATGCCCGTAGCGTTTTGATAGCAAGTATTGAATACCAATAAATCAAGATTTTTACTGATTAAACCCTGTTATCAGTATCTAAAAAAGTAGGTTATACAAAGCGTAAATGAGGAGCTCGTATGAACGAAGGCATAGCAAATTGGTTCAATAGTATCGTCAATTATGGCGTTAGTATTATCTGGGGTAACAATGATTGGTTGATCGCGAGTAACCCTTGGTATGGATTGCTCATGTTCGTACTGATTGGCGCAGGTATTTATTTTACCATCGTCACCCGCTTTATCCAATTTCGCCACTTTGGTCACATGTGGCAGCTATTACGCGTCTCAAACCAAGGGCGTAAAGATGGCGGCATCAGCTCGTTTGAGGCTTTGATGACCTCACTCGCGGCGCGTGTTGGTACGGGTAACTTGGCGGGGGTTGCCATTGCTATTTATCTCGGTGGTCCGGGTGCTGTTTTTTGGATGTGGATGACCGCGATAGTCGGTATGTCGACCAGCTTTATTGAGTCGACTTTAGCGCAAGCATATAAGGTGCCGCACAATGATAACGTTTACCGCGGTGGACCTGCTTACTATATCGAGAAAGGTTTAGGAAAGCGCTGGCTGGCGATATTTTTCTCGCTTTGCCTACTCGTCGCATTTGGTCTGGCATTTAATGGCGTGCAATCCAATACGATTGCGCAAGCGACCAATGAAGCGTTTGGCATTCCAACGTGGATGACAGGTTTGGTGCTGGTCGTATTGGTAGCGCCAGTGGTATTTGGTGGTTTGCGCTCGGTAGCCCGCATCGCGGGCAAAATCGTACCAGTGATGGCTATTTTATATATTTTATTAGCGCTATTCATTATCGTGACCAATTTCAGTCAGTTCCCAGCAGCGATTGCTTTGATTGTAAAGTCAGCCTTTGGCTTTGAGCAAGCAGCGGGCGGGGTCATCGGTTACGGTATCGCTCAGGCGATGATCAACGGTATCAAACGCGGTTTGTTTTCTAACGAAGCCGGTATGGGCTCCGCACCCAATGCGGCGGCAACGGCCAAAAGTCATCCCGATCATCCAGCAGTGCAAGGATTTATGCAGATGCTCGGGGTCTTTATGGATACCTTGGTTATTTGTACCGCTACTGCCTCTATTATTATCTTGTCTGGAGTGGTTGACCCCAACGTCGAACAAGAAGGTATCCAGCTTACTCAGTTGGCACTATCGCAATATGTTGGCGATATGGGGGTAATATTCGTCGCGATTGCTATTTTCTTTTTCTCATTTACGTCTATCATTGCTAACTATAGTTATGGCGAGTCTAATCTTGAATTTATCTCTGGTGCCAAAAATGCCAAAGTGATGATTATGATTTTCCGCTTTATGGTTTTAGGTATGGTGTTCGTCGGCGCGATTGCTAGTTTGCCAGCAATATGGAACTTTGCTGATTTGTCGATGGGTCTTATGGCCTTGACCAACTTAGTCGCTATTTTAATCCTATCGCCAGTGGCCTTAAGAATATTGCGTGACTATGAGCGACAAGTAAAAGAGGGCAAAACTGGCGATCAAATTAAATTTAATCCTGATGACTTTGTGAAGCTAAAAGACGAAGCCAATCGTGATGCCTGGACGGATTAAGCTGACAGATTGGTTGTGATTATTAAATAAAGTGTATAAGTACAAAAAAACCGCCCTTATGATTAAGAGCGGTTTTTTATTGATTTCTTTATCTCAAATATGATTTACATATTTGGATAGTTAGGACCGCCGCCACCTTCTGGCGTCACCCAAGTAATGTTCTGCGAAGGATCTTTGATATCACAGGTCTTACAATGCACACAGTTTTGCGCATTGATAACGAACTTAGCGCCTTCTGCATCTTTGACCACTTCGTAAACACCCGCTGGGCAGTACAAACGTGCTGGCTCAGCATATAAAGGTAAGTTAATTGAAATAGGCACCGTTTGATCGGTAAGTTTTAAGTGCGTTGGTTGATCTTCAGCATGGTTGGTATTAGAGATAAATACCGACGATAACTTATCAAAGATCAGTTTACCATCAGGCTTGAGGTAAGTAGGCTGATAAGCGTGGTTGGCACGCTCTAGCTGATCGTAATCTGGCAGGTTATCGTGTAAGGTAAATGGCATTTTACCTTTCAATAAGTTGTGCTCGATAAAGGTGAAAGTACCACCCATGAATAGACCCATACGGTGTATTGCAGGCGAGAAGTTGCGCGACTCGTAATTATCTTGGTACAACCACGACTCTTTATACATAGTCGTATAAGCAATCACTTCGTCATGCTGACGATCAGCTTGTACCGCTTCGAAAATCGCTTCGGCGGCGAGCATGCCTGACTTCATTGACGTGTGCGTACCTTTGATTTTAGCTGGGTTTAAGAATCCAGCGTCATCACCGACCAATACACCTCCAGGGAAGGTGAATTTTGGTAAGGAGTTGAGACCGCCCTTAGTCAAAGCACGAGCGCCGTAAGAGATACGCTTGCCGCCTTCGAGTACATTCTTAATGACAGGGTGCGTCTTTAGGCGCTGCATCTCGTCAAATGGCGACATGTACGGGTTATGATAGGACAAATCAGCGACAAGACCAAAGCTTACTTGGTTGTTTTCATCGAAGTATAACCACCAACCACCAGTAGAGCCCGTTTCGGTCAATGGCCAGCCAAGTCCGTGCATGACCACGCCTTGCTCGTGCTTCTCTGGCACAACTTCCCACAATTCTTTTAGACCAATACCATAATGCTGAGGATCTGAGTCTTTATCAAGATCAAAACGGCTGATTAAGCGTTTGCCTAGATGACCACGGCTGCCTTCGGCAAAAATAGTATATTTGGCAAGCAGCTCATAACCCGGCTCAAAGCTTGGCTTGGCTTCGCCATTGGCCGCCACACCCATATCACCAGTCAGGATACCGCGTACCGAACCATCGTCATTATATAAGATGTCATCAGCTGGGAAGCCTGGGAACATCATGACTTCTAACTCTTCGGCTTGTACGGCCAACCAACGAACCACATTTCCCAATGAGACAATATAGTTGCCGTCATTGTGCATCGGTGCTGGGATTAAAGGATCTGGTACTTTGGTAGAGCGTGTGGCTGAATTTAAGTAGTAGAAGCGATCTTCGGTCGCTGGCACGTTTAGCGGTGCGCCTTTTTCTTTCCAGTCTGGTATCAGCTCATTTAAAGCACGCGGCTCGATAACAGCGCCAGATAAAGTATGAGCACCGAATTCAGAGCCTTTTTCAACCACACAAACCATAAATTCATCATTGCCAGCTTTGATAGCGAGCTGACGCAGACGAATCGCAGCAGATAGACCCGCAGGTCCGCCGCCGACGATGATGACGTCGAATTCCATTGATTCGCGCTCAATCTCAGGCTCTGCCGCGACAGGTTCTACTACTGGTTCAGGCGTTTTTTCGACCGCTACTTTCTCAGCAGGCTCTTTATCCACGGCGACAGGTTCGACTGCTGCTTCTGTCGCAGTTTCAATGGTCTCAGTTTCAATGGTCTCAGCTTTTTTGAGGTCTGCGGTTTCGACAGCAATCTCTTCAGCTGGCGCTTCTTTGGTCAGCGTCGTTGACTCTGGCTTTGTGGTGTCTAGCTTGGCCGTATCTGTCGCGACTGGTGCATCAGTGTGAACGCTATCACCGTCGACGACTGGCTTTTGATTGTCTTGCTCTTGCATACCTACTCCTAAACTTTTAGTGGCTTATCTCAGGGCATCATTAGCTTAACAATTGCATAATAAGGCTTGCGGCGCTAATTTCACTCAGACATATGGCTGCTCGACAGAAACTGTCTTTGCGGCATCAATTGACAACGTTGCTGTTAAACCTAGTGAATAAAAAGCGATCAACATATCCGCTAATAAAATGTGTCACTAAGACAACGCGCACTTGACTGTTTCAATAAAAAATCGTTACTCATTATAAAAGAAAAGTCCTACAAACACGATACGCATTTATGAGTATCGGTGTTAAGGTAAGATTTGGGTAGTAAAGGTATAATGACGATATGGTCCCATCATACCCGAAACTAAAATTTATAGTAATAGTAGATTTTCCAAACTTTAATTACTAGGTAAAGGATTAGATGATGAGCGATAATAATATTAAGACGGATAATAATTCGCAAAACAGTGCTAACAGACCGCAGGACGTGGCATCCAACCCAAATGCTATAGAAGCACTGAATCAATATTTAAAGTCTGCTGCAGGGACACGTGAAGGTCGGTCGATACCGCCACTGGAAAAGTGGCATCCTGAACAAGTCGCCGATATGGATTTGGTCATCAAAGCCAACGGTGAGTGGTGGCATGAGGGCGGGCAAATGACCAGAGAGTCATTGGTGAGCTTATTTGCCACTATCTTATGGAAAGAAGAAAATAATGGGGTAGTAGAGTACTTTTTAAAGACGCCTGTACAAAAACTTCGCATCCAAGTGGAAGATGCACCGTTACTTATCAATGATGTTGGTATCGTTAAAGAAGCTAATCATAGCTGGCTAGAGTTTACCACGACGACTGGCGATGTGGTACGTTTAGACGATGAGCATCCGATTACTTTGCAGACTTATACAGCTGATGACTCTGCTGATAATCAAGCTGACACGCAAGTAAAACCTTATATGCCAGTCAGAAATGGCTTGACTGCGTTGATCGCTCGTAATGCCTTTTATCATCTAACTGAAATCGGCGAATTAACAGAGCGAGCAGGTGAGATAATACTGACCTTGCAAAGTGGTGGCCAGTCTTATGAGCTGTCGATGCCAGCTGGCTAATTAGCATCAAGCCTCAATAAAAACTGTCTATCCATACGATAGACTGTTTTTTATTTATCATAAAAATACCGTTTTAAACGCGCTATTGAGAAGCTAAGTTTCAAGGGTTGCGTCTAAAAGATTGCGTCTAAAGAATTATGTTTAAAAATTAACATTTGAAAACTGCTATTGAAATGAAGGTATCGATATGAAAACAGCGGTAGCGTACCGATGAATATTGCTGCAGCCAACCTGTTAAACGTAGTTGAGACACCGTCGACTGCCGTTGAAAAGCAGGATTTTAAACAAGCGGTTATTCATAGCGCTGAAAATACCACTTCGGTTAGCCAAACTATGGCTAATAAAGAGCGCAATGCGCCGATTGGCTTATTTGATTCTGGGGTTGGTGGTCTGTCTGTGTATCTGCATTTAGCCCAGCAACTCCCTGCCGAGCGTTATGTTTATTATGCAGATACCTTGCATGTACCGTATGGCAATCGTGATAGCAAAGACATCGAAGCATTGACCTTGACAGCCGTAGAGTGGCTGTATCAGCAGGGCTGCAAGCTCATTGTGATTGCTTGCAACAGTGCATCTGCTTATGCTTTAGAGACAGCTAGACGTTGTTATCCGCAGTTGCCTATTGTCGGCTTGGTACCAGCGCTCAAGCCCGCCGTGTTAGCAAGTAAAAGCAATCATGTCGCGGTATTGGCCACCAAAGCAACTTTGAACGGTACGCTACTTAATGAAGTCATCACGGCTATTGCTAGTCCTAACCGTACCCTAGTGACCAAGTATTTTGATCCAGAGCTGGTGCCTTGGGTCGAGGCAGGCATGCCAGAAGAGTGTGAGACCGCACAACGGCTACGCCAGCAGCTACAGATATTTGCACAAAACGGAGTCGATCAATTGGTGCTGGGCTGTACTCATTATCCATTTTTTAAAGCATTCTTATTGGATGAGATTGCACAGCAACAGCTATCGATACAAGTGGTGGACTCAGGACAGGCAATTGCTGAACGGGTCAAGCAACTATTAGTGGCAAACCAAATTTCTGCTTTGCTTAATGATGGTGCTCAGGATGATCATAAAGAGAGTAGGGATGTGGGCATAATTAACCGACCACCGTTGACTTTTTATGCAACCAAATATGATGAAAAATTGGCTATACTGATACAGCGTTTGCTTGGCAAAGAGACACACCTACAGTACTATGCTTAGTAAGCTCCATCATTGATAGGTAATGGCAAGCCCTTTTATATCCACAATTTTGCATTTATATCAGTTACTATCCCTCTAATGAGAAAATAAACTGAGCGTATCTGCCTAGGATTATGCTAGGCTAGTCTGTGCAAGACAAGATATTTGTGCTTTTATTCCACCCATACTTATTTGTGTCATTATCCAAGCGCAGAGGTTATTTTGCCAAACCGTCGTTATCATATTCATGTCATTTGCGCTGACAACGATCAGTTGTTGGTTTTGAACAGTGTGGCGATTTTTTTTCAGGCGCGGGCATTTTTAACCTACGATGTCTCTAGTAAGTTACCGAAAGCTTCATTATACGGTCGCCAATGTATCGATGCCTGTGATTATGCGCTAATGATCATTGGCGATAGCTATGGCACCATGCAAAACACTGGTGTCAGTCAAATGCATCTGAGCTATCTGAATGCCAAAGCCAAGCTCAAGCCTTTACTCATCTTGGTCAAAAACCATCCTCAGGGTGCAGATGTCAGTCGGCAGTTGCAAGAGTTTATTAATACGGTTACTCAGCAAGCTAAGCATTTGCATCATTATGATGAGGATACGGATATTGAGAAACTGCTCATTCAAGCCTACCCTAACATGGTGATTCAACATAGCGTAAAAGACGTGTGGGTAAGGGTTAGTGAAGAATCAGTCCGGCTAAGCAAACAAGCCGCCTTGTCTGAATCCATAATCTCCCCATCCCCTACGAGCACGCTGCTAAAACAAAATAACCGTGTCGTCCACCAAGGTACTGCCACGGATAGTGTCAGTAAACCTATCGTCTTAACAGACACTTTCGTGATTCAATATAGTGCGCAAGCCTATGCTGGCGGCAACTTGACAGATGTCACCAGATCGATGACCTTAACGTGGCAAGAGATATTGAGCACCTTGATGAAAATACCGGCGACATTCTCAAGCTACGGTTTACAAAGTGCCATTAATCGTCTCATTGCCTCCAAGGCTGAGCACGATATTAAGCAAGAGATGCCCAACGTCCACGCCGTAGCACGCTGCCAAATTGCCCAAAATGACTTAAACCATTTGCAACGCCAGCTGGTCGCAGCGAACTGGATACAGTTAACGACTTATGGTACGCGAGTCTCACAAGAATTGTGGAAATTGACTTTCTATGCCCAAAACCTACTAAAAAATAAACAATCAACCGTTCAGACTTAGTAATGGTAATCAGAAACCCTAATCAATGGCACGGTAAGGATTGTCAACGGATTTCCTGTGCTTGCTACTACGTTTTGTAATACAAAGCATACGCGGCAACGGTTGTGAATTTAGCCAAGACTCGTGATAATAAAGGTCAATAGCGTAAAATGGTTTTACGATATTGGTTAGTAGAATAATAGTTATTAAAATAATAATTGAGATAAAAACGATTCAAATGGTGTACTAGCCTATATAAACTTATCTACCGTAAAAACGACAAACATAAAAGCGTATAATAATATTGACTGATTAAGGAGCACTATCATGAGTAATGATAAACATGACGAGTTAAGAAAAGAGATTGATGGCCTAGAGAAAACCATGCATGATGCCGAACAATATCACACGCTAGAAGAGCAAGTGGCGGATATGAAGCGCCGTGGCATCGACCCTAGTAAAGCCTATAAAGATTGGGACAAAAAACAGGAAGACGAAGATTGGGGCGACGACACCTGGAAAGAAAATGGTAAATGGGAGCCGAAGACGCCTGCGGATTTGGATGATAAAGCCCGTGAAAATTGGGATGGTAATAATGGCAAACCCAATCCACCACCGATCGTATAAATGATCTCAATAGGTAATCGATTGATCAAAAAAAGCCACGCTAATCATATTAGCGTGGCTTTTTTTAATCTAAAACAATTAGGTTTATCACAAACTTAGCGCATGCCCTCATTTTAAAAATAGTAATAAAAATGAGGACATGCTGTAGTGCTATGAACCTTCGTCAACACGCACGAGCTTCACGCTACCATCGGCACTTGTCACGCGGCGATAACGCGTATTGCCAGAACTTGATGGTTGGACTGACGACTGAGGGGAGTAAGTGATGGGACTGCTCGTTTGTTGTTGAATCAACTGTCCCATGCGATCAGCAGAGGCAGGCTGTAAAGGCTGACTGTTCGCTGGTTGCCCATATTGGTTGCCATATTGTGTGCTGCTTGGAGCTATGTTTCCTGCATTTCCAATGACTGCGCGGTAGAACTTCTGTCCTGCGCGTCCATCAGCGGGGAAGATGCCCTTACTGGTTTGGTACTGCTGAATCGCAGTGCGAGTATTGTCTCCAATAATGCCGTCGACTTCACCAATATCATAACCAGCGTTCAACAGCGCTTGTTGAATGTCTTTGGCTTGCTGGCGACTGATACCCGGATCATCGGTAGGCCAAGCAGTGACGAAGTCAGTTTTGCTGCTGTCTTCTTTGGTAATTAGGTCTGACAAATGCGCGATGGCTAAGGCGTAGTTCTCTGACGCGTTGTACGAATAAAACGTATCGAAGTTTTTACCCACTAAGAAAGCAGGGCCTTCAGCGCCTGCAGGTAATAGTAATCCTGCACTATTCAAGTCGTAAGGCAGTGGACTGCCATTAGCGAGCGTTAGCCCTTGATCGCGCCAGTGGCTGATAGACTTTTTGTTCTTTCGGTCAGAGGCGGCCCAATAACCACTGGGCAACTTGACTTCGTAACCCCACGGCTCGCCAGTACGATAACCACGATTGTCCAAGAAGTTAGCGGTAGAGGCTAGCGCATCAGGGACGCTATTGACCAAGTCGCGACGACCATCGCCATCAAAATCAACGGCCAATTCTAAAAAGGTGCTCGGCATAAACTGCGTTTGCCCAAAAGCACCTGCCCATGAGCCAGTCATATCACTTGGCGCAATATCGCCATTTTGAACGATTTTTAGCGCATTGGCATATTCACCTTGAAAGTAGCTCTGACGACGGTCAAAACAAGACAGCGTCGCTAGGGATTCAAACAACGGCTTTTTGCCCAATGTCTGACCGAAGTTTGACTCAACACCCCAGACGCCTAGTACGTGCTCGGCTTTGACCCCATAGCGTGATTCGATTTTACGTAGCGTATCACTCCATTGACGCTTGGCGCGGATACCATCTTCGACACGCTCTTTATCGACTAGCGATGAGAGATAATCCCAAACGTCTTTTTGAAACTCTGGTTGATAGTTCAACGATTGAATGACGCTAGGATCAGGCTGGCTTGGGCGATAGTTGTTAAAGGTATAACCATCAACTCCGCTAAATTTGCTAGAGTTTTTTAATCCATCTAAACATTGTTGCAGCTCGGCATTAGATAAGTCTGGGGCTGGAGGTTTGGCCGCTTGGGCAGTGCTAGCAAAACTCAAACCAACAGCAAGGCTAAGTAGCGATAAAGTAGAAACTGGAGTCAAACGCATGAAAATGTCCTATAAACGTCAAAGTGGTCATTAAAAGAGGATGCAGAACTGGTTAAGGCAGTATGGACTTAGAGTAACCAATCTAAATAGTAAAGAAAAGGTATCGAAGCACTCAGTTACTATAAATGGACGCTGGCGTGAGGTTAGGAGAGGGTTTTGGATGGAAAAGTCTAGTGTCAAAATGCCTAGCATCTTAGTAGATCCTTATTTTCACTAAAACCCAACTACTTCTCCAAAACCTTATCCAACTCATTAATAAAGTTATGAATGCGCTCTGCATTTTTGCCCAAATCGCTACCGCCAACCCGTGACTTACTGCGAATATCGAGCAGACGCTCACTGCCGTTATCCGTCACACGTACGACAACGTCGTCTTTAAAGCCGAACCACATCGTACTATCTGTCGCTTCGACAATGCCTTTATCCACATCACTATTTACCAAATCCCAGCCTAAATTATTGATGGCTTGTTCGGTCGCCTTGACCAATTCAGACTTTGATTGCGTATAGGTTAAGGTTTGCAGATCCGGATAGGCGTCACGTTGTTGTTTTGCAGCTTCCGCACCTGCGTACTCAACGGGATTTGGCGCGTCAGCGCGTAGTGGGGCAATGGCCACAAACTTAGGTGGATTAATCAAGTCGGTCGATATATCGTGAATAGGCGGTACACTTTTGCCTTTATTCATCATACTTAGCGGCATAGCTATGGCAATAGCAGACAGTAGCAGCGCTATTACCGTGCTACCAAGTGTCACTGTTTTGCGTTTAAATATCATTTGTAAAACGAGTAAGATAAGGGCAGCGATGCCAGCAAACACGCCGAATTTAAATCCCGTAAAGGCGGTACCCAAATCGACGATGCCATATTTATAAAGCGGACCGGGTAACGCCACCAGCAAAAAGGCGATTAAGCTGACGAGACTAACTAGAGCTTTCATTAGGTTTCTCCGTTATGATTTAATCGTCGCTTAATCACTATTGAATCATTGCGATAATTAAGCTTATATTTAATTCAACAGCCAAACATGCTCAGTGACTTTTAGCTCAGGTGCGGAGCCAATAGTAGCAGGTTCATTTATCAGCTCGTTAATTTGATAGTGCTCGCCATAGTATTGCTGTATCTGTTCGCTACTAATCGAGAAGGGTGGTCCATTCTTTTTACTTTGGTCATAATTCAATGTGAGTAACAGTTGCGGCGCTATTTTATTACTCACATTAACACCAAGTTTGTGTACGTGCTCGCTATATTTCATACGCATATTGGCTGGCAGGGCAATCAATGCCGCTTTATCATATACTGCATCGACAAAGCCAATATCCTCAGCTGTTAGCGCAAAAATATCAGCGACCCATAACGTTATTGTTCGTCCTGTTAGCTGACCTTGATAATATTTGATCGCTGGATTACGCACATGCTGATGTACAGTAGGTATGATATTTTGTTCAGCAAAGAATTCTTGTACGGCTGTCTCAACCAGTTCAACGCCAACCACGTCATAGCCTTGCGCTGCTAGCCATGCCATATCTATTGACTTACCACATAAAGGCACAAATACTCGACCACCAGTGGGCACGTTTAAATGGCTAAAGTATTTCGTTAATAACGGATTAACTTCAGACTGATTAAAACCAATGCGTTTCTCTTGCCAGCGCGCTTGCCAAAATTCAGGGTTCATAAGTTCGCCTTTATTCATTGAAGTTTATATTATTAGTTATTTTTATAATAGCTTTTTGGTTAATAATACTAAGGGTATTAAAAAGCCAAACGCCTATGGAATAAGCGTTTGGGTATGATTAAAAGTCGCTCTAAGAACTATGCTTTTTCAGCAGTTTCTTATTTAACGTTTTGTTTAGCTCACCATGTACTTACTGAACTCTTTACGCAATTTGGCAAGCTTTGGCGGTATGGCGAAGTTGCAATAAGCCTGTCCCGGATTTCTATTGAAGAAGTCTTGATGGGTCTCTTCTGCTTGATAAAATTCAACGGCAGGGTGTACTTCTGTGACGACGTTGAGACCCATGTCGCGTAGTTTGTTGATTGTGCGATCGACGGTTGGTTTTTGATCTTCGTCTGTGTAAAACACCACGCTGCGATATTGGCTACCAACATCATTGCCTTGACGATCCATCGTGGTGGGATCGTGAGTGGCAAAGAAAACATCGAGTATGACTTCTAACGGGACGATAGACTCATCAAACTTAACCTTGATGACTTCAACGTGTCCGGTGTCGCCGCCGCAGACGGCTTCATAGTTAGCAGAGACAGCATCGCCGCCCATATAGCCTGAAACTACAGACTGTACGCCTTTGACGGATAAAAATACAGATTCGGTGCACCAGAAACAGCCACCGCCTAATATAATGGTTTGCATAATTTTTCCTATTATTATAGATGTTGTTATAGAGATAGGCTAAGGTCTTTATTTGGATGCAATGATGTCATTTTTCAATGACTTGTTACTTTGAAGAGTTTATTACCCTTAGCGCGACCTAATCAGCTTAGCAGGGCAGTTGGCTGCGATAAGTAACAAACAGTAATGTTATAATGGGCTTTTGCTACGTTAGTCCGCTCTGGGCTAACGCTATCAGTTGAATAGCATCGATTAAATAGTATCGATCAGAACCACTGAGCATTTCCCAATCAAAGTTTCAATGTCGAAAACCAAAAACCAAAAACCAAAAACCAAAAACCAAAAACCAAAAACGAGTCGCACCATGAACCAAGCCAAGCCTGCTATCAAACATGACACCTTATTCACAACGCCACTCGATAAAGCGGCGCGCTTTTCCTTTGATGAGCAAGTGGTGGCTTGTTTCCCTGATATGATTCGTCGCAGTGTGCCTGGTTATGGTCAGGTATTAGCCATGCTACCCATATTTGCCCGTCGTCATTGTAAATATCGCCAGCAGGATGATAATGGTCAGCGTGTCAGTCGCATTTATGATTTGGGCTGCTCACTTGGTGCCGCAAGTATGGCACTCGCTGGCGAGTTTGAGCCACAAGACCTACAAATTAAAGCGATTGATATCTCACCGGCGATGACGACTGAAGCGACCACCTTACTGAGTGATAATTATCCTGAGCACGATATAGAAGTCATCACTGCTGACATTCGCGACGTCAAGCTTGAGCCATGCGATATGGTAATTCTGAATTTAACGCTACAGTTTTTACCAGCCGCCGATAGAGTAGCAGTGCTAGAGAAGATTTATGCCGCATTAAGTGAAGGTGGCATACTAGTACTAACTGAGAAAACCCATGCGTTTGATGAGCAGTATGATGCATGGTTGGTTGAGCGTTATTACGACTTTAAGCGCGCCAATGGCTATACGGAGATGGAAATCAGCGGCAAACGCAATGCACTAGAAAATGTGCTTATTACCGATACCTTAGATGAGCATCATGCACGGTTGAGTGATGTTGGTTTTAAGCGTCATCTGACATGGTTTCAGTTTTTGAATTTCGTTTCTGTGGTGGCGTTTAAATAGAATTTATTTTGGGGGCAAACAAGGCACTAATATGATTCCATCTATAGCTGAACAACATATTCATCAAGTGTTAACAAAAAAAATGAGCATACAATCGTTTGAACAATGGTTGTATGAAGACAACGTATTAGAGTCTAGCAACCCTGATTTGTATCTTGAGCTGATTTCCTTTGATTATAGTTCTGAAGATAGTTTTAAGGATTACTATGATAGTTTTGCAAGATACGTCCATTTTTACAAGTTTGAAGCAGACCGAATAACAGAATATCTAAACTCAATTATCAATAGAGATGAAGGTTGTGGTGATGCGATTCATGAAATGTATCATTTGTATCACGATAATTACAAGTTTCTTGAAAGGCTAGGGATGGCATACGGAGTTCGCTTAACAGATTACGATACTTCGATACCAAATGATGAATTAAACGATATTTTAGATGACTTTTATCCCGATATTATTAGCAACGCTAAAAATGTATTAGGTTGGCTAGAAGAAGGCAAAATTGTTTTTAAAGGTCAGGGTGACAGTTACGACGCTTTTGAGTACGACGACCTTCGTAGTGAAGCGGAGATTCTACAAGGAAATGCGTAGCGTATACTTAATTTAATGGCACAAGTAAATACTCGCGTTATGAGCTATTAGAAAATTCTATTTAAAGAAATTTCAGGTGCGCTGGGCACACCCTACGAAGTATATGCTTTTGCCGAGGGACGAGGCGCGAATAAAGTTTTAAAGAGCGACGACCTATGCCTCGCATATTTGCCCACTTTTAAAGCACTCCAATCTCGAGGCTTATCTTTTTTTCTTTACTTTGACTTTTTTCATTATTATCCATTTAAATAACAATCAATACGGTAATCTGCTTTTATGCTTAACGACACTATCATCCACGCCGAACGCGAACTGTATTTAACCTTATTAGAGCTGGCACAGCAGCAGCCGAGCGCCTATGAGTGGCTGTCAAAATTACCCACGTGGTTAAATGATATCAAGGATAAAGCCAACTATGCGCATGCGCCGGCTTATCAAGCGTCGGTAGCACGTTTGCCAACATTAGCCGTTGATAATGTGGATTTGGACAGTGACATATTGACGCTGAATGCGCCGTTGAGTGACTCTGAGCGCAAACAAACCATGGCGCTACTAAAGCAATTGATGCCATGGCGCAAAGGGCCTTTTCAGATTGGTGGTCAAGTCGATAGTGGTCAGAATGAAGATCAACAAGCCGCGCCAATTTTTATAGATACCGAGTGGCACAGTGATTGGAAGTGGCAGCGGGTCGCACCGCATTTAGGAAATTTAAAAGGTCGGCGTGTTTTAGATGTCGGTGGCGGCTCCGGTTATCACGGTTGGCGTATGGCAGGGGCTGGCGCGGATACAGTAATTATCATTGATCCGTCTTGCCTGTTTTATCATCAGTTTATGGCGATTCGTCATTTTGTGGGTAACGCTGATGCTCATACTCATGTTCATGGTACAGGTCGTTATCGTACCCATTATATTCCCGTACCATTAGAAGCATTGCCAGAGCACAGTCAGCTGTTTGATACCGTGTTTAGTATGGGCGTGCTGTATCATCGTCAGTCACCCTTTGAGCACCTGCAACAACTCAAAGGACAGTTGGTAAAAGGTGGTGAGTTGGTGCTTGAGACTTTGGTCATTGAAGGCGATGCCAATACGGTACTGGTGCCGCATGATCGCTATGCGCAAATGAATAACGTGTATTTTTTGCCGTCAGTCGCCGCATTAATTGGCTGGCTAGAAAAGGCTGGATTCTCAGACGTGCGCTGCGTAGATGTAGCCGTAACCTCGATTGAGGAACAACGTAAAACGGAATGGATGACCTATCATTCGTTAGCCGATTTTTTAGACCCCAATGATTCTAGCAAAACCCTCGAAGGCTATCCTGCACCGATGCGCGCGACCTTGATTGCCAAAAAGTAGCGCGTACTTACCTACCATAAGGAAAATGGGCAGTGAAAAAATTAACGATTTTACTCAGTGCTATGATGGGTTTGCTGCCATTGACGTCCATATCTGCTCATGCTGCCTATGGTACGCCATTTGAAGGGTGGGGCTTTGTACAGGATGATTGGCAACTGGTCTGTGATAATACCTTGACTTGCCGAGCAGCGGGTTATGCGGATGAGAGTATGTTGGATACGCCTGCCTCGATTTTGTTGACAGCCTTACCGCAAAAGTCGATACCAGATGTACAGGTGGCTTTTGAATACCAAGAAGACAAGGTGGATAGTAGCGACAATGAATTGAGGGCAACAGAGCTTTGGCTAAACAATAAAAATTATGGTGCCATTGAGAAGGGTGAGCTTAATACTAAGCAAACTCAGCAGCTTCTAAGTCATTCGCGTCAAAATACTAAGATAGAGATAAGAGCGGGTGATGATCGTTGGATAATCAGCGATAAAGGCATGAGTGCCGTGCTGCTCAAGCTTGACGAGGTGCAAGGGCGAGTGGGCACATCGATAGCACTAGTGAGCAAAAACAATCCCAATCGGCAAACGCCTAAAGCAGCCAAAGCAAAACCTGTGATTAAAAAAGCATATTCATATTCGGATGATGATAAACAGCAGCTCGACCCTGCAAAGCTAGTGTATTTTCAAAAAAATATAAATAAGTGGATTGATATTGATGCTAAGGAGCTTATCGGCTCTGAAGACGATATGGGAGACTGTGAGCTGGTCAATCCAAAGACCGAAGCGTACCAACGAATGCAAGAATATGGCGCTGATAGGCTAGACTGGGAATTTACACCCGTAGATGCTACCCATACATTAGCCAGTCATATTTGTTGGCAGGGCGCATACAACGAAGGCTATGGTTATTGGCTGATTGACAAGGCAAAACCCCGTCGTTCGCAGCTAATTACTACCATGGGCAATGATTATTCTAATGGCGAGATTTGGGCAACACACAAAGACCGCGGGGTTGGCGATTGCTGGAATCGGGCGATATGGGTTTGGGATGGAAAAGACTTTGTTCAAGCAGAAGATTCCAGCACAGGAATGTGCCGGGGTTTCGCCGGTGGCGCGTGGGATCTGCCGACTTACGTGAGTGACGTTATCCCGCAGTCAGATAAGTGAATGATTTGCTTTAATACACTCACATAAACAACATGAATAATGACTTTGGCAGCGACGGCTCTTTATTGGTGACTTTGTCTATTAGCGACAGGGTCAGTCATATTATCATTGACGAATAGCGCTATCCGTTTTTCTTATGGTTTATAAATAAGAGATCTGTTTAAATGAACCATTTGTTAAACGCCACTTCTATTAGCACCTTGAGTATAAATCCTATAAAGCCCGCACCAAGCGCTAAAAACATCCAAAAAGTACCGGCGCGACCGGCTTCAGAGCGTTTTGATAAGTCCCAAATGATAAAGAATAAAAACGCAATAAATATGGGTAATAGTACGTACAGCCCCCAACTGGTGACGGTACTGGCAGCAATAGCAAACATGGCTTAATCCTATAGAGTAGTAACATGCCATCTATTTAACGCTATTATCTTATAGTCAATTCACTATAAATTGGATAGGGTGTTAGCCTTGCTTGGTCTACTATTGGTAGTACTTTCGCTCAGCTTCCTTATATCCAAATTATAGTGAACCAACTTTATCGCTTTTTAAAAATCACCCTAAAAAAGCGCATCACTCCTCAAATAATGAGCAGCAATAAAATAATAAATGAAAATTAAATAGAGGGGCAAAATACAAAGCGTCATTATAACGCGGAAGTAAGCAGGTATAAACTGCTGCTATCAGTGAGACAACAGTAACGCTACAATTGCATTTTTTATTAAGGCGTGTTCTCAATCTGAACCAGAAATGCTAAATAACTGCCAATTAATCTCAAATATGAGTACCAACCTTCATAACCGTAAGATTTTGGTGCTAATTTTGGCGCAAATAGTGCAATGAAGCGCAAAGATTGTTATATTTACAGGTTACTTATCTTTTTATATTAATTTGTCACCTGCCATGTCAGTCGCTATTATAATAAGCCGTTACCGACTGCGCGCATTCGCCCCATTTTTTGTACCATTTTTTATTTATCTGAGTTTATAGTCCTATGTCACAAGCCCAAATTGATACGCTAGCATCCTTATTTAATGATGCGGTTCAAACCTTACAAGCCGATGGCGCGTTGCCAGCTGATTGGCAAAATAACAGTCAAATCACCCGTACAAAAGATTTAAGCCACGGTGATTTTGCCAGTAATATCGCGCTGACGGCTGCCAAAGCGGCTAAGAGCAATCCACGCCAGCTTGCCGAAAAAATCGTCAATGCGCTGCCTGACAACCAAGACATTCGCCAAATAGAAATCGCGGGTCCAGGCTTTATCAATGTCTTTTTAAATGCCGACGCTAAGTTTTCGGTGTTAGACGATATTTTTAAACAACAGGATCGCTTTGGTTTGAGCGACCAGTTCGAAGGGCAAAAGGTACAGGTTGAGTTCGTATCCGCCAATCCAACCTCTAGTTTACATGTCGGTCATGGACGCGGTGCTGCGTTTGGCATGAGCGTGGCAAACTTGCTCGAAGCCATTGGTTATGACGTCACTCGTGAGTATTATGTCAACGATGCCGGTCGGCAGATGGACATCTTAGCGACCAGTACGTATCTGCGTTATCTAGAAGCCAACGGTGAACAAATAACTTTTCCCGTGAATGGCTATCAAGGCGACTATGTCAGTGATATTGCCCAAACACTAAAAGCACAACATGGCACTAGCTACGTGCACAGCTTTATAGACGTTGCTAAAAATGCGCCAGAAGATGCCCAGTTTGAAATCAATGATGATGGTGAAAAAACACTGCTATCAGGCGACAAAGAAGCGCATATTGATGGTCTAATTGCTAATAGCAAAGCATTGCTTGGTGATGGCTATGAGCTGTTTTTAAATGCAGCATTGAGCAGTATTTTGGCTGATATCAAAGATGACTTAAATGACTTTGGTGTGCGTTATGAATGCTGGTTTAGCGAAAGATCCATTGATAGTGAGATTGCGCCGGTTTTACAGATTTTAGAGGATAAAGGCTATCTGTACGAAAAAGACGGCAATATTTGGTTTAAATCGACTGATTTTGGTGATGAAAAAGATCGTGTGGTACGCCGTGCCAATGGACAATCGACTTACTTTGCCTCTGATATCGCTTATCATAAAAATAAGTTCGATCGTGGCTTTGATAAAGTCGTCAACGTTTGGGGCGCGGATCACCATGGTTATGTGCCACGGGTAAAAGCGGCGTTGTTGGCTTTGGGGATTGATGCAGAACGCCTTGATGTGGTGCTGGTTCAATTCGTAGCATTATGGCGCGGCAGTGAAAAAGTGCAAATGTCGTCGCGTTCAGGCAAGTTTGTCACCTTGCGCGAGCTGCGTCATGAAGTCGGTAACGATGCAGCGCGCTTCTATTATGTCGCGCGTAAGCCTGAAGTGCACGTCGACTTCGATTTAGAGCTGGCCAAATCACAAAGCAAAGACAACTTGGTCTATTACATTCAATACGCGCATGCACGGGTTTGCCGCGTATTAGAAAAGCTAGAATCCAGTGGTCTGATTGTAGACGATTTGATTGGTGCCCAGCACCAAAACTTGCTGACAGCGCCTAGTGAAGATGAGCTAATCAAACTCTTAGCGGCCTATCCAGCGACACTGTTACGAGCTGCTACAGGCTATGAGCCGCATGTACTGACCAACTATCTAAAAGATTTGGCAGCACTCTTCCACGGCTGGTACGATAGCAATCGTATTCTGCCAGTGAGCTTGACCTCAGGTGAGACGCCAAGCCAAGAAGAGCTCGATATGATGCAAGCCCGTCTGCGCTTGTCAAAAGCGGTACGTCAAGTAGTGTCCAATGGGCTTAGTTTATTAGGGTTATCTGCACCGTCTAGCATGTAGAACATATACAGACGAGCGATAGCAATAATTCGACGATAATTCGATAACGACAGATAGATTCAGTAGGGAGAAAGAGATCCATGCTAGCCAAAAAACCTAAAGGTGCGACCGAAAAGCGCAAATCAAGTAGCGTATCAGGTTTATTATGGATGTTTGTCGGGGCAGTATTGACCCTAATGATCGGGGTGTTTTTGTACCTCTCACCATTATTTGATTTTAGTCCCGCTGATAGCACTGCCGGTAATGATCCTGATCGGCAGGTAGAGCCCCGCGTCGATACCGATACCGATAATAGCGATTACGAATTCTACGATATCTTGCCTAATCAAGAGATGGCGACCATCCCTGATGAAAATATCGGTGAAACAGGTAATGATGGCTTGGGCAGTATCGGTGCTTTTGAGCCGGACGTCGTCGTTACTCAACCGGAGAGCAATTCAGCCAGTCGCAATGATGATACGGGTAACTTTGGTATTTCTGAAAGCACCGTGATCGAGCCAAGCCGTGGTAACAATGCTGGTACGGCCAATAATAGCGATGATATCGTTGTCGTTGAAGAAGACGCTACCTATGATGGCGCGCCGGCGACTAGTAATAGTGGCAATACGGCAAACCGAGCCAATAATTCAGGGACGAATGCGGCTAGCGTCCAACCTGCCAAACCTGCGGCGACCTATATCTTACAGATTAACAGCTTTGGTGATGCCGATGAAGCTGACCGTCGCCGTGCGCAAGTGCTCATGGCTGGCGTGGATGCCAGAGTGGTCAAAAACACCACGGGTAATGGTTTGCCAATTTATCAGGTCATCTCGCGTCCGATGAATAACCGTCAAGCGGTTGCTAGTGCGCAGCAGCGTCTACAAAACAACGGCATTGACTCCATCATCGTTGAGCAGCGCCGTTAGATTGAATACTTTGTGCTCGTTTTAATCATGTGTTAATAATAAGAAAGCGTCGCAATGACGCTTTTTTTATCTCTGATTTTTAACAAGAGTGTTTTATGTTTTTGGTTTATTCTATCTTATTAAAACCTTCACAAAGAGTATGGCTATGACAATATCTGACTCAGCAACACCGCCTACTGGTTTGGTAAAAGCCTTTTTTCAAAAATATTTTATCGATGCTTTTACGGGTATGGCTTTAGGGCTATTTGTCACATTGATTGCTGGTTTGATTATCTCACAAATCGGTGGTTGGTTAGACTTGCCCGCACTTATCGCAGTCGGCAAGCTGGCCTCTGTATTAATGGGTGCTGGTATCGGTGTGGGCATTGCTTACTACCTCAAAGCGCCGACCTTGGTTATGCTCAGCTGCTTGGTAGCAGGGATGCTTGGTGCGCACTCTGAAGCGTTGATGGCAGGCACGCTTTTTACCCCGCAAGTGGGCGGACCTGCGACGTTCGTGGCTTTACCCGGTAATCCCATTGGTGCGTACCTGACCTCGGTATTTGCTTATCGCGCTGGTACTTGGGTCGCTGGCAAGACCAAGCTTGATATTCTGCTAGTACCATTATTGGTATGCGCGGTAGCATTAGCAGTTTGCGCACTATTGAATCCACCTATCGTCGCTGCTGTCGCTGCTATTGGTCAAGGTATTCAAGCGGCTACTGAGTTACAGCCATTATTGATGGGTATTGTCATTGCAGTGGTGGTGGGTATTTTATTGACCTTACCAACCTCTAGCGCTGCTATTTGTATCGCTATTGGGCTTGGCGGTGTAGCAGGTGGTGCAGCAGTTGTTGGTTGTGCGGCACACATGATTGGCTTTGCCGTTGCCAGTTTTAAAGACAATGGGATCAGCGGTGTCGTCTCTCAGGGTTTAGGCACGAGCATGCTACAAATTCCAAACGTGCTAAAAAAACCTGTGGTCTTATTGCCCGCTGTTGTCGCTAGCGCCATCGTTGGCCCTATCGCCACGGTCGGCTTTGGCTTGGCGTGTACGGCGACCGGCGCGGGTATGGGCACTGCTGGACTGGTAGGAGTATTTGGCGTTATTGAAGCGTCACAAGAGATTATGAGTAGCGCTCAACTATGGACAGCGATTATTTTATTGATGTTCGTATTGCCTGCGCTGATTGCTGGCGTCGTCGCTTATATGATGCGCCGTCTGGGCTGGTTAGTCGATGGCGATATGAAACTGCCTTAACATTAAGCTTTATATTTACTTTTATATTTAAAGTTACTTAAGATTTTTAGACTGTGAACAACCAAAAAAGCCCTGCTAGTGTAGCGGGGCTTTTTTGACCGTCTTTATCTTTATCTAAATCTTATAGCGACTAGGCCGATTTACGAACACCCGTTCTAGCAGGTTTCTTGCCTTTCAATTTGCGTGACAGCTTATTGACGTCATTCAGTATTTTGCTATAGCTTGCTGGAAACACGCGCTGTACGGCGTCGATCATTTTGGCATCGTTACCAATCAAGCAGCGCGGCTGGTTGCTTGCGGCCGCTTGCAGAATAATCCAAGCGGCATCGCTGGCATCGAACTTTAAGAATTTATTAAAACTGCTGATCGCTTTGCTGCCACCACGCATGCCAAGGTCACTGATGCTGTCATTACCACGCGCACTATTGGCAATATTGGTTTTGATGCCACCTGGGTGAATGCAAGTCGCTGAGACGCCGCAGCGCTGAATGTCGAGCTCTTGACGTAGGCTCTCGGTAAAGCCACGTACCGCAAACTTACTGGAATTATAGGCAGACTGCGAAGGCTGAGCGGTCAAACCAAACAGACTTGAGATATTAATGATATGACCATGTTCGTCAAATTGGCGTGCTTTGCTGTCTTTACCACTTTTAGTCGATTCGCTTTCTTTGACGCTATTTTTGATCAAAGGTAAAAAGGCTTTGGTGCCATAGACCACACCCCAAAAATTGATATCCATGACCCATTCAAGCTCATCGATACTGCTGCCTTCTACGGTCGAATATAGCGCCACGCCTGCATTGTTAAAGATGAAGTTCACTTTGCCGTGATCGCTCATGACGTCGTCTGCCCACGCTTGCACCGCTTTATTGTCTGAGACGTCGAGTACGGTCATAGTGACTTTGACATCATAACCGACGAGCAGTGCTTTGGTTTGGGCTAACTGCTCAGGATTGATATCGGATAGCGCGACATGACAGCCCATTTTTGCTAAATGAATGGCAAGCTCGCGACCCATACCAGAGCCGGCACCAGTGATAGCAGCGACATGATTGCGGTAATAGGGGGTAATGTCATGGTTTTCATTAGCAGAAAAAGGGAGGTGCTGACGTAGGGAGGTTGCTATAGAAGTAACATTGTTAAACATGATGAACAATCCTTTGTATCATTGATTCGGGAGGTTTGGTCGTAACTTTGGTCATCACTTTAGTCATGATTAAGGAGACCGCATAAGAAGTCGCTTTACCTTAGCATGATTTATGAATTTACCTGCCCACGATTGATAAACGCAGCTGTCATTTTTTGAGCCACCTATAGTCAGTGAAAAGTAATATCGAACCATCACGCACTGCTGATATCCATTTTTCTTGCTTGCTGCGTCTGTGCAGACAGACCCTATATCATTAAAAATGACCAGACATAAAAAAAGCGTCTTAGCATAATGCCAGACGCTTTTTTTGATGACAGTCAATTAAATAATTAGTTGTTATCATTGAACTATATATTAAGCGATTTCAGGGGTCTTGCCGTCGTTGATCACTTGCTCATCGACGAGCACAGTCTTTGCATCTTTCATAGACGGCAGCTCATACATAGTATCAAGCAACGCATTTTCTACGATAGAGCGTAAACCGCGAGCACCGGTTTTGCGTGCCATTGCTTTTTTGGCAATCGCATCAAGCGCTTCTTTGGTAAAGCTAATATCAGCGCCTTCCATATCGAACAAGTACTTATATTGCTTAACCAAAGCGTTCTTTGGTTCCGTCAATATTTGTACTAGCGCTTCTTCATCAAGCTCTTGCAGCGCGGCCAACACGGGCAGACGACCAATCAGCTCAGGAATCAGACCGAACTTGATTAAATCTTCTGGCTCGACTTGCTGGAGCAAATCTGAGCTACGTTTACTGTCATCTTTTGAGCTGACATCAGCATTGAAACCAATACCAGTTTTTTCTGTACGCTGCTGGATGACTTTATCAAGACCGGCAAACGCGCCACCAACGATGATAAGGATGTTGCTGGTATCGACTTGGATCAGCTCTTGCTGTGGATGCTTACGCCCACCGTGTGGCGGGATAGCAGCAACCGTGCCTTCGATAAGCTTTAGCAAGGCTTGCTGTACACCTTCGCCCGACACGTCACGCGTGATAGAAGGGTTGTCGCCTTTCTTACTGATTTTATCAATCTCATCGATATAGATGATGCCCTGCTCAGCTTTGCTCACATCGTAATCCGAGGCTTGCAAGAGCTTTTGCACAATGTTCTCAACGTCTTCACCAACATAACCCGCTTCGGTCAAGGTGGTGGCATCGGCCATTGCAAACGGCACATCAAGCAGACGTGCTAAAGTTTGCGCTAGTAAGGTCTTACCAGAGCCTGTCGGACCAATCAGCAAGATATTGCTTTTTGACAATTCAACCATTGCTTCATCAGCGCCAATCTTAGCTTTTTTGCTATCATTCGCCAAAGTTTGACTGACTTTTAGACGCTTATAATGGTTATAAACAGCGACCGCCAAGGCCTTTTTAGCAGCGTCTTGCCCGATGACATACTCATCGAGTTTGGCACGCAGCTCTTTTGGCGTCGGCAGTTTTTTATTGACCCAAGAGGTATCAATATCGCCATCAGCATCGTCATTGTCGGTATCAACATCCGCAATCAGGTCGGTACATAACTCAATACACTCATTACAGATATTGGCATCGTCAGCGGCAATCAGCTGTTTTACTTCGCTTTTTTCTTTGCCACAAAAAGAGCAATGCGGTGTTTTATCTTCTGCCATATAAAGGCACTCCTAAAATTTAAAACGTACAGTCATTCCACTATAAAAGTATTACTGCGTTAACCTCGCTTGAAGTATTACTTATACATCTACACTCGGTTGCCTTGTACTACTTTTAAATTGAATCGACTATATCAGTATTCCGATTGTTTGCATAAATGCCAAAGCACATAGGGCAAAGGCATTTAATGCTTATCAAAGCTGCTATATCATCATTATAATGAGTTAGGGCGACGTTCTAATACTTCGTCGACCAAACCATACTCTTTGGCCTCTTTGGCATCCAACCAATAGTCACGTTCGACATCTTTTTCGATTTTCTCAACTGGTTGACCGGTACGCTCAGCCAAAATCTCATTTAAGCGAGCACGAGTTTTTAGAATTTCACGCGCATTAATTTCGATATCAGTTGCTTGACCTTGCGCGCCGCCTGATGGTTGGTGAATCATCACGCGCGAGTTGGCTAGGGCATAACGTTTGCCTTTTTCGCCTGCTGCCAATAAGAACGAACCCATGCTATAAGCGCCGCCCATACAAATGGTCGATACTTCAGGTTTGATAAAGTTCATGGTATCAAAAATAGCCAAACCAGCGCTCACGGAGCCGCCCGGTGAGTTGATATATAAATGGATGTCTTTATCAGGGTTTTCAGCTTCTAAAAATAGCAGCTGAGCGACGATCAAGTTGGCCATATGGTCTTCAACTTGACCGGTCAAAAAGATAACACGCTCACGTAATAGGCGTGAGAAAATATCAAACGAGCGTTCACCGCGCGCTGACTGCTCAACCACCATAGGAACCAATGCTGCTTGAGTCGTACTTTGTACGTTGTCATGCGCACTCATCAGCATATCAAAATGCGGGTTAGCAGTAATACGATCATAATCTGTCATAAAGATGTCCTGTTTATAAGTACATAAAATAAAGAGAATAAAGAAATAGGGATTAGCAAACAGCCAAGCTTTTATTGATGCTTATCATTGTAAATGTTGTCGTCTTTTAATCATACTAACGGGCTAAAATAATAAGCGCCAGATGTCGCTAAAAATAATTGAACCAATGGTAACTTTTTTATGGGGGCAATAATAACGTTTTAATGTGACAAACGATAAATGACTCCCTATTAATAAGGCGTCTATAGACATTTATCAAGGGCACAAGCCATAAAGCACCAATAAAAATGCCCTAACAGAGCGTTAGGGCATTTTTAATACATTCTAAAGCAGTAGCGCTAAAATGCTAAATTACATTGCTTGCTGCTGTTGTTGCTGAGCAGCTAGCAAATCTTGGTAGCTCACTTCTTTATCCGTGACTTTACCTTGCTCGATTAGATAATCAACCACTTGGTCTTCTAGAACGACAGACTCAATGTTCGCGCGCTGTTGCTTATCAGTGGTGTAGTACTCGATCACTTCTGCTGGATCTTCATAGTTTTCAGCGGCTTCTTTAATGAAAGTCTCAACGCGGTCTTGGTCCACTTCGATACCTTTGGTGTCGATAACACGAGCAACGATGATGCCAAGACGGGCAGCACGTAGCGCTTGCTCTTCGAACAATTCATTTGGCAGCATGTCTTTATCGAAGCTATCAGCATTGGCACCGAATTGCTGAGAAAAACGTTGCATCATCATGTTGCGTTGACGCTCGATTTCTTGCTCTAGCATGGCGTTTGGCACGTCAAACTCGTTCTTTTCTAGTAGCGCATCAAAAGTCGCTTGTTTTACTTGGCTACGCGCTGCGTTCTTGATTTCGCGTTCCATGTTTTTGCGTACGTCTTCTTTTAATTTCTCAACGCCGCCTTCTTTAACACCGAATAGCTCTAGGAACTCTTCGTTGATTTCAGGTAATTTTGATTTTTCAACCAATTTTACGTTGATTTTGAATTGCGCTTCTTTACCCGCTAGGTTCTCAGCTTGGTAATCTTCTGGGAACGTGACGTCGATCACTTTTTCTTCGCCAGCTTTCATGCCTTTGATACCATCTTCAAAGCCTGGAATCATCTGGTTGCTACCGATGACCAATTTGAAGTCTTCAGATGAGCCGCCTTCGAATTTTTCGCCGTCGATTGAGCCTTCAAAGTCAAAGGTTACTTGGTTATCTTTGGCCGCTTTACCTTTTTTCTCAACGAACTCTTCACGTTGTTTTTGTAGGTTTTCGATCATTGTGTCGACGTCTTCTTCGCTAACTTTAGCCGTGTGACGCTCAACTTCGATTTCATCGATACCTTGGACGTCAACTTCTGGGAAGATCTCGACAGTGGCTTGATAAACCAAGAAATCGTCTTCTAGTTTTACATCGTCGATGTTAGGCATGCCAACTGCGCGGATGTCTTCAGATTTGATCGCTTCAAAAACGGTATCACGGATCACATCGTTGATGACTTCTTGTTGAATGCCAGCACCGTACTGTGAACGGATATGTGACATAGGGACATTACCTTTACGGAAACCGTCAATCTTGGCAGTTTTCGCTACTTGGCGAATACGGCCTTCAACTTTGTTTTGAATTTTTTCAACGGGTACTTTAACCGTTAGCTGAGTTTCTTTATTAGATAGCTTGTTGGTTGTGACTTGTAAATCTGTAGCCATGTTAGTTACACCTTTAGGATTAAATAGTAATAGACAACCAAGCTGCAAAATACGCGTGAGCTACTGGTTGCCGTTGGAATAAATAGGGGATATTGATAGCGCGCAATTTCGCAGCCCATGCCTGTAGCAATCGCTACTGACACAAAAATGTGAAACGCTTTATTTTAACAAACGCTACCAAATATCAATAATAAGCCGCTAATGTACCGCATAATAACGCTTTTTGCTCAATTATACAGACAAATAACGGCTTTCAATAAAATTTTAAAAGTAGAACAGTATAATCTATCTGCTTATTAAAGTAAAAGTTATCTGTTTATCATCCGTTTACTTTGCGTCCACTATAGTACCAATCGCGCTTAGAGAGTGCTTTGAGCATTTCATTTGACTGCTTGATAGTAACGTTAGCATGACTATCAAATGCAAAATAAGCTATAACCGTCTTTAGCGCTAGCGCTTATCAATGGTGCTTATAAAGGCAGTTGTGCCAATAGTTGCTGAATCGCCTGACCGCGATGGCTAATGCGGTTTTTATCCTCAGCGCTTAGGCTCGCCGCACTGGCTTGCAACTCTGGCAACCAAAATAGTGGATCATAGCCAAAGCCGCCATCGCCATGTGGCGCCGCCAAAATCTCACCGTGCCATAAACCTTGGGCGATAATCGGTAATGGGTCATCAGCATGACGCACCATTGCCAATACACAAACAAACATGCCTTTAATAGAAGCATCTGGCTTCGCTGCGCGAATAGGCTGCAAGTCAGCGATGAGCTTAGCATTATTTTTACTGTCATTGCCGTGCTCGCCCGCATAACGTGCCGAATAGATGCCGGGTGCGTTGCCCAATACTGGCACACAGAGTCCCGAGTCGTCAGCGATAGCAGGTAATCCGCTGGCTCGGCTGGCATGTCGCGCTTTGATAATGGCGTTCTCAACGAAGCTTAAGCCATCCTCAATCGCATCGTCGATATCGAGCTGACCTTGCGGAATAATAGTCACATTCAAATTCGCGTCGCGAAACAGTTTTTTGAACTCAGCTAGCTTGCCCTTATTATTGCTGGCGAGTACCCATTGTTGTTGGTGGCTATTCGATTGAGTATGTAAGTCTGTACTGTAGCTCATATTGCGTTATATCCTATTAATTGCTTTTATAAAATTTAGGCCTTAAGGTTGTAAAGTTTAAATAAAGGAAACTATATGGCTTATTGGAAAATTGGTGGATTGATTGTTATGGTAGGAATTAATGCCTACTTATTTATAGCAACTAGCGCAGTTTGTGATAGCCAAAATATAGCGATGTACGTGATGGCTGTCTCATTGCAACTAGCAACGATGCTTATAATTTTTAAACCTAAAATCTATACTCAGATTATTACTTTATTAAGGATAAGAAAAGCCCTGTTCATTTTACCTATTTTGATGGTTTTTGCTTCATTTTATTTTACTTGGGAAGCAAAGCGAGGGACGTATATAGTAGGTGGTCAGCAATATTGTATAGAGCATTTAGCAGAAGGTAGCTAGCATTTAGATGTAGGGAATAGGCGCAAATACAACCCATAATAGATAGGCCATAACATTTGGTAACTGATATTTGCCATCACTGTTGCTATAATAGGGACAAGTTACAGTGAATTATATCTTATAGCTTGTAAAGTTAATAATACTATCAAACCCCAATAATGGCTTTTAAGTCAATAACTTGGTGTTTAATGGTGTAATAACGATTAAGTATCACTTGCTTGAGATAGCTTTTAAATTTAGAATTTTTTAGGTTTACCGCAATATGTACAGCATATTGAGTAATAAATCTCACTAACAATAAACTAAGCCAATTTAGTCCAATAATTTATAGCGTTCATTTGAAGCTATACCTAATACTAATGGCTAAACCAGCAAGGATAAAATAACTATGTCAAACATTACTTTACCAGACCTACCATATGCAAAAGATGCTTTAGAGCCGCACATCAGTGCTGAAACTTTAGAGTTCCATCATGATAAGCATCATAATGCATACGTGACTAAGCTTAACGAGTTGCTACCGGGTTCTGGTCTAGAAGACAAAACATTGCCAGAAATAATCGTAGCCACGGCTAAAGATGACAGCAAACAAGGTATGTTCAACCAAGCAGCCCAAGTATGGAACCACACGTTCTATTGGAATTGCATGACGCCAACCAATGGCGGCGGCGAACCTACTGGCGACTTGAAAGCTAAAATTGAAGAAGATTTCGGTAGCTATGATAAGTTCCGTGAAGAGTTTAAAAACGCTGCACTCACTCAGTTCGGTTCAGGTTGGGCGTGGCTAGTCGCTGATAAAGTCGGTGGCAAACTGTCAATTGCTAAAACAGCAAATGCTGATACACCACTTGCACATGACCAAGTAGCGGTATTGACTTGTGACGTGTGGGAACATGCATACTATATCGATTATCGTAACCGTCGTCCTGACTATGTTGACACGTTCCTAGACAAGCTAGTGAACTGGGACTACGCGAACGCAAAATACAAAGGTCAAGATGCTGGCGTTGAAGAGTAATCTTTAACCACTAAGTATTTGATTAATAAAAAAGGACGCTGAGAGGCGTCCTTTTTTTGGTTTGAAGGCTTAATATTATTCACACATATGGATATTTTAATTCTTTAAGTTAATCACAATTTATTATTAATAATGAAGGTGGTTCTGACATTAATTCGCCATCATAGCTTGATTCTAACTGACTAATTAAATCTCTTGCTAATAGTGATTCGTTATTCGTGATTTCTAAATGACTATACAGTACTGACTTTAACCATCCTCTAAACATATTCCTGTAGCTCTTATCTTCTTCACTTACAATGCGCTGTGGTTCAATAGGTGTTCCTATTTCTAAGTTATATAAAGATATAGCGAAAGACATTAAACAACTTGCGTATGTACATTCAAAATACCCTTTCGTATTTCTAGAACTATTCATTGGTTTGGTTTTTAATTTTGCATGCTTATATTTAGGGAAGCTTAGAGGGGTAGCTACATCTGCTGACATATAAAAAAAATCATACTTTTTACTGGAAATTTTATGAAATACTCCCAATGAGCCAATTGAGGGTAATATGGCTCCACTTAGAATATCAGGTCTGCAATCAAAAGGCTTATGTGGAAGAACATTGGGTCTTCGAGATAATAAATCCCATTGTTCAAGATTGGCTTTGAAGTTGATAGAAGGAATTAGATTAGAAGAAGTGCTACATAGGTTTGAGTGTTTATCATTTGATTTTTTTGCCTGTAGTAGTGTCGCTCGTGCTTGGAAAGTAGGATGTTTCCTATATGAGATAATTAATAAGTCTGAAATTTCACACCTTGCAGGTGCACGTCCCCAGCTGCCTTCACCGTTAAAAATAACCTGATGTTTCATACCATGAAATTCTTCAACTTTGAAATTGTTTTTTAAAGAACTAAAGCTTCTCATTAAAGCTCTAAACTGTTGAATTTCAGAAAAATTAGATTTGCTAGATTCAACACTCCATACTTTTGATAGTTGATGTGCAAATAATATAGAATTCATTTTTTTCCTAAAATAAAATATATAAAAAGCAATATATAAAACTATCGCACCTCAAACCCAAACCTACCCAACGCCTCTCTGAGCATCGCAATATTATAATACGCATGCGCATTGACGGTATTCTGAAAGAATATATAGAGCGTATCAAAATGCTGACGTTGATTGGCAATCGCTTGCGCCCAATCCTGCATTTCCGCCTCGCTATAGCGATAATCATGGCGGTCAGCGGCACTCATCGCATCCCACCAATTTAGATTATTACCATGCATACGCAGATAGCCAGTACGCTGAGTGAATATCAGCCGTGACGGTGGCAGTCCGCTGACTTTGGGGTAATCGACGCTACACCAAATCAAGCCTTGCTTGATAAAGCTATCGACCACTTGCGGGGTGTGCCAGCCATTATGACGAAACTCAACCGCTAACGGATAGTCTTTAAACCAGCTAACGAGATTGGCGAGATAAAGCCGATGCTCATGGGTACGATCAAAACCATGTGGGAATTGCAGCAGTAATGGCGCGAGAGCGTTGGCTTCGATAAGTGGCGTGAGAGCAGTAATAAATGCTTGGGCGTGATCGCTTGTGCCCTTGCGCGCATGAGTAAAGTCTTGATGCAGTTTGACCGCGAACTTCAACTCACTGTCTGCTTGCACGTAGGCTTTATCGACCATGCCAGCAAAGGCTTTTTGCCCGATGGGCGCGTAGAAGGTGCTATTAATCTCTACCGCGCCGTATTGTTTGGCGTATTCGCGTAAAAAGTCCGTTTTTTTGGTGCCAATAGGGTACAGCGTACCAAGCAAGTCGGTATCGCTATAGCCGCCAGTGCCAAGATAAATACGCGGAGTAGGGGTGCTGTCCATGTTGATCACGCTTTGCTATTTTTAATGAGTAAAATTTTAGCCTATTATTTATAAATTTACTTTTATTTTGCTATGTTACAAAGCTATTTTTTACGCGACCATAGCCATTCAATGAGTGCCATCAGCGCATCATTCTCTTCATTACCGTTAAGTTCACGAGAAATGGCTGCGCGTCCATCATCAAATAGCGATTGTGCATAGCTAGTTGCATCATCAACGCCCATCAATTTTACATAAGTAGACTTGTCTAGTTTTTCATCGCTGCCAGCAGGTTTGCCAAGCGTATCGGTGCTGGTGGTCACGTCTAAAATATCGTCCTGAACCTGAAAGGCGAGTCCAATATGCTGTGCGCAATCTTGTAGGGCAATACGCTGTGGAGCGGTCGCGCCAGCACAGATACCACCCATCAGCATAGCCGCTTCAATCAATGCGCCCGTTTTATCACGGTGGATGGCTTCTAACTCGCTTTGCGTGATATCAATGCTGGCTTCAGCATTCAGATCAAGCATTTGCCCTGAAACCATGCGTCTGGCACGCGGCGCAAATATCGCGATTAATTGGCTGGCGATAGCGGAGTCAAAGGGTGCAAAAGTGGGCAGCTCTGCGGTCAATACCTCAAAGGCTAGCGTCTGTAGCACGTCACCAGCGAGTAGGGCGGTTGATTCTGCAAAGACAATATGCGCGGTCGGCTGACCACGGCGCAAGTCGTCATCGTCCATACACGGCAAATCATCATGCACCAATGAATAGGTATGCAACAGCTCTACTGCCAACGCTGCACGGCGCGCCATATCATAGTCGGAATCGTTTTCTAGTAGTGATTCTAAATCGCTATTTTGAAGGGCTTTGTTATCAATGCTTTTATCCACACTTTCATCGTCATTACTAACATTATTATTAGCGCTTCCATTAACATTGTCATTATTATTAAAGGCATCATTAGCATTGCTACGATTTATGCTGTCAAAGGCACTGGCAACCAATAATGGGCGTACCAATTTACCTTGACCAGTCATCACGTAGCGGCAGGCATCAAGCAGTGGGCTTGGCAGCTCGGCATAAGCAAACAGCACGTCGATATCTTGTGACAATTGCGCGCGCACGGTGCTGTGAAATTGCTCAGTGTTGTTGTCAAAGCTAGCAAAGGATACAAGTCTTGAAGGCATAAAGCTTGGCATAGAAGAAACAGTCATAACCCAACCATCTATCAGGTGAATAATAAAAACGGTATTAGTGTAGCATGATAGGTTGTATTGCTTATGCGACACATGGTATCAATAGAGGGTTTTTTTGCAATTTAAAGCAGTCGTATGATGGTAAGGTATCCGTGCTTGAGCGCAATATGGCAACAAGGCACCGTTACGTATTGCTGATTTAACTTAGCGGTTGAATATGTTTTGATAAGGGAGCGCGTCGGGCATTTTATGCCGATTATCTACCCTGTTTAGCGTGTTAATAATTCAGTATACAGATACTCACTAAAGCACGTTCGCCGCTAGGTAAAGGGCTAGTATCGACTTAAGAGTGACTTGCGAGTATGGTATTAGCTTGTGACAGTCAGGGGCATAATCCCCTACACTAATTGACGTAAAAATGGTCTGATGACAATGTTGACGACGCTATTGTGCTTTTAACCACCCCATCTGATTGATAAAGCTCAGTATTGGCTCAAATCCCAGTCAGCATCTATAACATCAGTACCTGTAGCAATAGCATATAAATGAAGCGCCTTATGCATCGGTGCAATAAAGTTAGCATCGATGTATAGCAATGAGCGCTGGATAATAAAGATATCTTCACTGCTTAATCTGTCATGTATTTATGGTTATGATACAGCAAATTGGCGGTGCTATTACCCGTTTTACTAACAATAACCGGCTATTTTTTATATTCTAAAACATCGCTTTTATGATGTAATTTTTATCACTTAGCTTTTACTACATAGCCTTTATTACATAGCAAGGAGTTCCACATGGTATACCAAGGAAATCGCATCACGGTGACAATGCTAGAAGATGGCATCGCCAACATGCAGTACAACGCCGAAAATGAGAGCGTGAACAAGTTTGATGCTGAGACCAACAAGCAATTTGGTGAAGCGGTTACTGCATTAGAAAAAGCCGATAACGTCAAAGGTTTGATCGTAACCTCAAGCAAAGGCGTGTTTATCGCTGGTGCTGATATCACAGAATTTGTCGGCTCTTTTAAAAATCCAGAAAGCGAGATCAAAGACTGGGTCATTAGTATCAATCATGACTTTAATCGTTTTGAAGATTTGCCGTTTCCAAAAGTAGCGGCCATCAATGGCGCAGCGCTTGGCGGTGGTTGTGAGATGACCTTGGTTTGTGAATACCGTGTCATGAGCGACAAAGCTATCATTGGTCTACCAGAAACCCAACTGGGTATCTTCCCAGGTTTTGGTGGTACGGTTCGTAGTACGCGTGTGATTGGTATCGATAATGCGCTTGAATTAATCGCGACTGGTACACCGAAAAAACCACTGGACGCACTAAAACTTGGTCTCGTTGATGCAACCGTTGCTGCAGATGACTTGCAAGATGCTGCGATTGACCTAGTCAAAAAATGTATCTCAGGTGAGCTTGATTGGCAAGCGAAGCGTGAAGAGAAGCTTGCGCCTGTTAAGCTAAATCAGCTTGAGCAAGCGATGGCATTTAACAGTGCTAAAGGTATGATCTTTGCCAAAGCCAATCCTAAGCAGTATCCTGCGCCTGCGCTTGCTATTGAAGCAATCGAAAAGCATGTCAATCTGCCTCGTGACAAAGCAATCGAAGTCGAAGCGACTTACTTTGCAAAAGCGGCGAAAACCCCACAAGCAGAAAGCTTGGTTGGTCTATTTTTAAACGATCAGTTGGTTAAGAAACTTGCTAAGCAGCATAGTAAGCAAGCACATGAAATCAATGAAGCGGCCGTACTTGGCGCGGGTATCATGGGCGGCGGTATCGCTTATCAAGCAGCCAGTAAAGGCTTGCCAATCATCATGAAAGACATCAAGTCTGAGCAATTAGACCTTGGTATGGGCGAAGCCAGCAAGCTACTTGGCAAAATGGTCGAACGTAAGAAAATGACCCCAGCTAAAATGGGTGAAACGTTAAGCCGTATCCGTCCGACTTTGAACTATGGTGACTTTGCTGAAACTGATATCGTTATCGAAGCGGTGGTAGAAAATCCAAACGTTAAGCGTGCAGTACTAAAAGAAGTAGAAGGTCTAGTAAAAGACGATTGTATCCTAGCGTCAAACACCTCAACGATTTCTATTACTTTCTTAGCGGAAGCACTTGAGCGTCCAGAAAACTTCGTCGGTATGCATTTCTTTAACCCGGTAAGCCGTATGCCATTGGTTGAAGTCATCCGTGGTGAGAAGTCCTCTGAAGAAGCCATTTCTACTACGGTCGCCTTGGCTACTAAAATGGGTAAAGTGCCTGTCGTGGTTAACGATTGCCCAGGTTTCTTAGTCAACCGTGTGTTATTCCCATACTTTGGTGCCTTTGATTTGCTGCTTAAGCAAGGTGCGGATTTTGCTCATGTCGATAAAGTCATGGAAAAATTCGGCTGGCCAATGGGTCCTGCTTATCTAATCGACGTGGTTGGTCTAGATACCGGCGTACACGGCGCAGAAGTGATGGCAGAAGGTTTCCCTGATCGCATGAAGCCTGATTATAAAGGCGCGATTGAGCTTTTATATGAAAACAAACGCTTAGGTCAGAAAAACGGTGTTGGTTTCTATAAATATGAGATGGACAAACGCGGCAAGCCAAAGAAAGTTGCTGATGAAGCGACTTATGAGCTATTAAAAGCCACGACAGATAGCGACAAGCAGACCTTTGATGATCAAGCGATTATCGACCGCACCATGCTGGCTTTCTGTAATGAGACTGTTCGTTGCCTAGAAGACAATATCGTCAGCACGCCATCTGAAGCCGACATGGCGATGATTATGGGCGTTGGTTTCCCACCATTCCGCGGTGGTCCTTGCCGTTATATCGACCAAATGGGTCTAGATAACTACTTGGCACTGTGTGAAAAATACGCATACCTTGGCAAAGCCTATGAAGCCCCGCAAAAGATTCGCGATATGGCAGCAGCAGGCGAGACCTTTTACGCCACGGCGTAATGGGCAGTCATTACTAGGATAAAGTGCAGTACATCATGCTCGATAAGATTATTGGTAATTAATTTATTATTAGTAACCTTAACATTCTAAATTAGATAGGCGAGCATTGCGGTACTGCCACTGACAATAAAAATTGAAAAGGAAAATAGTATGACAACTTTAAGTCCAAAAGACGTGGTCATCGTAGATGGCGTACGCTCAGCAATGGGTAAAACTAAAAACGGCATGTTCCGCCATGTTCGCGCCGATAGCATGTCTGCTGAATTGGTCCGTGCCTTGGTTGAGCGTAACGACTTTGACCCACGTGACGTCGAAGACATCATCTGGGGCTGTGTCAATCAGACGCTAGAGCAAGGTTTGAACATCGGTCGTAACATTGGTCTGCTAGCTGGTATTCCAAAGACTGCTGGTGGTCAAACGGTTAACCGTCTATGTGGTTCATCTATGCAGGCGCTTCACACTGCTGCTGCTCAAATCATGACCAACCAAGGTGACGTTTTCATCATCGGTGGTGTTGAGCATATGGGTCACGTCGGCATGATGCATGGCGTTGATCTCAACCCTGAAGCGTCAAAGCATTATGCAAAAGCTTCAAACATGATGGGCTTGACTGCTGAAATGCTGGGCCGTATGAATAACATCACCCGCGAAGAGCAAGATGCCTTTGGTCTTGAGTCGCATCGCCGTGCATGGGCTGCGACGGTAGAGGGTCGTTTTGACAATGAAATCATCGGTATCGAAGGTCATGATGCCGCAGGTCGCTTGCAACTATGTACCGTTGATGAAGTGATTCGTCCTGATGCAACGATGGAGCAAATGCAAAAGTTACGTCCAGCCTTTGATCCTAAAGGCGGTACGGTCACTGCTGCGACCTCATCTGCATTATCTGACGGTGCGTCAGCAATGTTAGTCATGAGCGCACAAAAAGCCAAAGACTTAGGTCTTAAGCCTCGTGCTCGTATTCGTAGCATGGCTGTTGCTGGTTGTGATGCCGCTATCATGGGTTACGGTCCTGTACCGGCTACGCAAAAAGCACTTAAGCGCGCTGGAATGAGCATCGATGACATGCAAACCATCGAGCTAAACGAAGCGTTTGCCGCGCAAGGCTTGTCAGTACTTAAAGCCTTGAACTTGACGGACAAGCAAGACATCGTCAATATCAACGGTGGTGCGATTGCCCTAGGCCATCCACTAGGATGTTCAGGCGCTCGTATCACGGTTACTTTGCTAAATGCGATGGAGCAGTCAGATACTGAAATCGGTCTAGCGACGATGTGTATCGGTCTTGGTCAAGGTATCGCGACGATTATTGAGCGTGTGTAATTTTAGTCTGACTTATACGGTATGCCATCGTATCAGCATCAGTCTTTGATGGTGGCATCATATGAATAAGATTATACGAATTAGATAGTAACGACGTGCCAATAAATAAAACCTCTAGTCATTATGGCTGGAGGTTTTTTTATGGGCTAAACTAATGAATTTCGATGTTGTAAAACAGATTGTGTATTGTGATTAAAAATTATCTCCATTGACGCATTCAGCAAACTATGACTAAATGAGCATAAGGCTAATAAAGACAATATCAATGATAAAACTAACATAGCCTTTAACAATAAAGTCAGCCGTACAAGGAGTGTGCCATGTCTACTATGATTACCGATCGTACCTATCGAATCGCTCGCGAAAATACCCAAGCGATGATAATCGATGTTCAAGAACGCTTAACGCCGCATATTTATGACCATGAAAATATCGTCAAAAAGACAGTCACTTTGATCAAAGGTCTACAAGCCCTCAACATCCCAATTATGCTCAACGAGCAGTACAAAAAAGGTTTGGGCGATACCCTGCCTGAGATACGTGATGTGCTAGAAGGTGATAATGCCAAAAGCTTTGAAAAAGTCACTTTTAGCGCTTGTGATAATGACGATTCGTGGCATTATCTAGCCCAACAAAATCGTAGTATTGTTCTATTATTTGGGGTGGAAGCGCATGTCTGCGTCATGCAAACGGCGCTTGATTTGCTCGATAATGGTATGCAGCCAGTGATTATTGGTGATGCGGTTGGCTCGCGCTTTCCTTATGATAAGAAGCAAGCGATTCGCCGTATCCGCCGCGCTGGTGGCGTGATTAGTACGGTAGAATCCATTCTTTTTGAATTGTGCCGCAGTAGTAAAGACCCTGCTTTTAAGACCATTAGTAATTTGATTAAGTGACTTAATTAGCTTAATTAGCTGGATTGATTGGTTATAAGACAATTTTTAATCATTAATAAAAAAGATAGCGCTTAAGGCTTAGGCGCTATCTTTTTTAAATGCTAACTTTTTTCGCCTTTAAGTAACGATTTGAAATAAGGCTCTTAAACAACTTTTGAAGTTGGTTTAACAGTAGGTTTAATTACTGGTTTGTCCTTTATTTTTAAGACTAAAAAAGTGGCTAAAGCGACGGCAATAATCAGTACCCAGCCAGTCGGCATCCAACTGCCTGTCAATCCTTTCACGCTCTGCATCAGCAACACCATCATAACGCCACCGAGATTGCCCATCATCATCAGCATGGCAACTGCTTTGGCGGCTTGTGACGCATGTACGGTGTCTTCAGCAGCGGCAATCAGTAATGGATAACCTGCCAACAAGAAAAACCCTAATATAAAGCTCAGCAATAATGTTGTGGTTCCTGTCGTTAAATATAACAAGGGATAGGTGGCGCTAGCACCAATTAGCGTTGCCAATATTAAAAAAAATGCGCCGTTTTTGTAGATAGTCAGATAATAGCGGAATCAGTAGCGCGCCTAAAATACCGCCGACGATCAGCATGGCAGTAATGATGCCCGCCGTCGCTTCATCAATGCCGCGGGGCGCAAGAATAGGTGCAATCCAGTTACTCAGCCCATTAAAATAACCCATCGCAATAAACACCGCTAATGAGATAAACCATAGGCGCTTATTTTTTAATAGCGATTCGATTTCGTGCAGTGAGATAGCGCTATCTTGTTGTTTGGGTTTTTCAACGACCACTAATAAAAAGCCTACTACTGCCACCGCCGTAATAATAACATTGATAAGTAGCATGCCAGAGAAGCCAAACGCCTCGATTAATGGGGCAGGGGCAAAAGCACCAAGGGCAGTCGCCAAAAACATCCCGCCCATAATCACGCCCGTTACGGTGGCGATTTGCGATTTATCAAACCAATCCGAGGTCACCTGATTAATGGCATTGGTAATATACGGCTGAGCGATGGCGATAAGCAATTGCCCTGCAAATACTAGCCAATAATGATCAGCGCCCAACCAGCGTATGATTGAGCCTATCAGCATAAGCAGCGCGGCTATGCTTACGATTTTTTTATAGCCAATGTTATCGAGCACCTTGCCTGAATGGATGGCAAGCAACACAAAAACGATAGGGAACATCAAAGTTAATAAATTGGCGAAAAACTCATTAACGCCGAAATGTGCCTCGGTGCTAATTACGATGGTCGCAAAGGTCAGCCATAAAAACTGATTGACCCCAAGTAAAAGAGAGAATCCTGCGATAATAAGCCATTTATTAGGCGGTTTTTTCTTAAAAGGTGGTGCCGTAGCAAGTGGTAAAGTGGCACGCGTTGCAGCGTCAGTGGTGGGTGGCATCGACATATCCTTGTCTGGTGCAGGTTCTTATAAATTGTTTTACAATCTGCCTGCTGACTTATTATGAGCATTAGTTGAATCTTAAACAATAAAAAATTAAGACACTTGCTATTATTACCCCTGCAAAAATTTAGATGGTTAGCAGTACGCGCAAAATGTCGACTACAATAATTACTTTTGCGTAAAGATTAGATTCGGATACAGCGTTAACCATTCACCGTTTAAATGAGAGAAAGCCATGTCAGAAAACGCCATATTATCAACCAAGCAGACCCCAGTACCCAACCCGAAGATTCCCTCCAACATCGGTATTGATGACGTGACCCATTTTTTATTAGAGCTTGATGCGCTTAAACGTGTTAATCGGCGCAGCTATGTGACGGGTACGACCCGTTTAGAAAACTCTGCCGAGCATTCTTGGCATTTGGCGATGGCGTGTTGGTCAATCGCTGATTTGTTTGAGCTGGATGTCAATCATGAGAAATTGCTCAAGATGGCACTAATACATGATTTAGGCGAGATTGATGCCGGCGATACTTTTTTATACGCCGATACGCGAGTTGATGCGCATGTTGAAGAACGTGCGGGAATTGTTAGATTGCAAAATGAGCGTGGAAATGGGATTGCTGATTTAAGTGAGATTTGGGAAGAGCAGGAAACAGGTGATAGTAAAGAAACCCAACTGCTAAGAGTAGTTGATCGCTTGTTACCATTTTTGCTTAATATAAATACCAATGGAAAAACTTGGATTGATGCTAACGTTACACGCTCGCAAGTTGCTGGCGCGCATGGCTTTATTAAAGACAGCTTTCCGAGTATCCATGATTGGATAGCAAAACAGATTGAATATGCGACTAAGCAAGGATGGCTGATTGATAAGTAAATTGATAGCAGATTTGACAGCTAGCCTTTTTATTTAATAGCCTTTTTATTTAATAGTGTGGTCATTTAATAGCTTTGTCATTCAATAGTATTGTCATTTAACAGCGTCACCTTTTTACTGACTCACCATGGTTGACGCTGTCTAAAACCTTTATATTGAATAGTATCAATAATAACAGAGAGGCTACATGCGCTTATTTAAAAACTATAAAACATTGTGTAAATCTCTAGCCTTTGTCAGCATGCTGGGACTAGCGCAAATGGCGCAAGCGCTTGCTCCTATCAGTGATGGTGATAAATTGGCGCACGATGCCAAAAAACAGATCGGTGTTACGGTGAGTTATGATCCTACTTATCGTAAATTGGAGTTTCCGCGTGGCGATGTAGCAATAGAGACCGGTGTCTGTACCGATGTGATTGTCCGTGCTTATCGTTTGCAAAATGTGGATTTGCAGCAGTTGGTCAATCATGATATGAAAGGAAATTGGTCCGCCTATCCAAAGACTTGGGGCTTGAAGTCAACGGACAAAAATATCGATCATCGACGTGTGCCCAATCTTGAAACGTTTTTTGCGCGTCATGGAAAAACGTTATCTACGACTGATAAAGACAGCTTTAAAGCCGGAGATATTGTAACGTGGCGCTTGCCAAACGGCGGTTTGCCGCATATAGGTATCGTCTCAGACAAAGCAGCTGCTGATGGTGCGCCGCTGATTATTCATAATATTGGCCGTGGTACGCAAGAAGAAAACATCCTTTATGCTTATCCTATACACAAACACTTTCGATATTGATAAAGGCCTTTGCACAGGGTAGCCCAAAGTAGTAAAAATAGGCAATACAAAATAGAAGTAGTACAAACTAACAGCCATTAAAAAGCCCAGTTAAACGTCATCATCTACGTTTAACTGGGCTTTTTAGTACTATGATTTTCTTAAAAACTAAGCTTGCTGAGTTTTTGCCTCACCCAATAGCTGTCCCATTTTTACCACGCTATTGGCTTTCATGCTGTCCTGCCAATCCGCTTTTGCGGCTTTTGGTAAGACGACAATCGCCGTTGAACCTAAATAAAAGCGTCCAAGCTCATCGCCTTTCTCAAAGCTCATGTCGTGATCTGCTTCTTGGATGTCCTCAGTGCGGCTGATTTTTCCGGTAGCGACGGTTTCGATACCAGCGACAATCATAGCGCCAACCATTACCACGGCCGCTTTGCCATATTTTGTATCAAATAAACAGACCAAGCGCTCATTACGGGCAAACAAATCAGGCACGTTAGCGGCTGTGGTATTATTGACCGAAAACAGCGTACCCGGTACATAGCGGGTCTTGGTCAAGGTACCATCAAAAGGCATATGAACGCGGTGATAATTGCTGGGCGCTAGATACACGGTCGCAAAGCTACCATCAGCGAAATAGCTGCCATCTTCGCTATTGGCCAGTAATTGACCAACGTCATAATGACGACCTTTGGCTTGCAGCAATTTATGGTCTTCAATCTGTCCTAGCTGCGAGATGATACCATCGGCAGGACTGACAATACCGTTTACGCTGCTATCGATGATACGGGCGTTTTTTTTGAGCTCACGGGTAAAGAAGTCATTAAAACTCTCATAAGCATTAAAGCTCTGACGCTCATACTCACCTAAGCTGACGCCGTAAGCCTTGGCAAAACTACGAATAAAGGCACGTTTGACATACGGATGACGGCTGGCGGCTAGACGCCCAGCGACTTTACTCAGCTGCTGCTGCGGGACAAATTGTTGAAGGGTAGTAAATAAATTCATAATCGGGCTACCAAGATAGGGTTTGATGTAATAATTAATAAGCAAATCAATGGCGGTATTTTATCATGGACAGCAGAGTATTGTATGACCATAATCTGTCAGACATTTATAAATAAAAAAGGCTCTAAATGAAAGCGCTTATACAACGGGTTCACTGTGCCAGTGTCAGCGTCGATGCACAAAATATCGGTGCCATCGAGCATGGGGTGTTGGCGTATATTGGCTTGGGGCATGATGATAGCCTGCAAACTGCCCAGCGCATGATTGATAAAATTCTGACCTATCGCATATTTGAAAATCATGACGATCCTGCCAAGGTCGGTAAACTGGATAAAAATGTGCAACAGGTCGGTGGCGGGCTATTATTGGTGTCGCAATTTACCTTGATGGCAAAAACAGACAAGGGTCGTCGCCCTGATTTTGGTGGCGCGATGGCACCTAATGCTGCTCAAATGTTGTTTGAGCAAATGATTACTTATGCTAAAACTCAGCATCACAATGTTGCCACTGGTCAATTTGGTGCTGATATGCAAGTGGCAAGCGTCAATGATGGGCCACTAAACTTTTTATTAGAAGTCTAGAAAGCCGTTGTCATGAAGCTGTCATAATTAACCCGTTTAATAAGTAGAAACTGGTGACTGTGTATTGCCTTTTTTGTATCTTAATTTCTTTATGTTAATTTTCCTAATTTGAGTTTTGGTGCGCTAAATTTTTGAATCTTAAAATCTAATAACAAGGCTGCCGTATGTATAATGAGCAAATTTTGATCGTTGAGGATGAGCCTGCGATTCGTGAAATGATTGCGATGACCTTAGAGATGGCTGGCTTTGATAGCCTGCACGCTGCGGACGTAGCAGAGGCGCATCAGCAAGTGGTTGATCACCGTCCGGCGCTGATACTATTAGATTGGATGCTGAACGGTGAAAAAAGCGGCATTGATTTTTGCCGGATGCTCAAAAACGACGATTCGCTCGCCGAGATACCGGTCATTATGCTGACTGCCAAAAGTGAAGAAGACAGTAAGGTTCATGGGCTCGATGCTGGGGCTGATGACTATATGACCAAGCCTTTTTCAACACGTGAGCTAATCTCAAGAATCAAGGCGGTGCTACGTCGTAGTAGTGCACTCAGCGCTGATAAGCCTATCGAAATCGGCAAGCTTAGCTTAGATCCTAAAAGCCAGCGCGTGACGGCAGCGGGTCAGCTCATCGATATCGGTCCGACAGAGTATCGATTGTTGGCATTTTTTATGAGTCATCCAGAGCGTGCTTATACGCGGACACAGCTGCTAGATCAGGTTTGGGGCGGCAATGTCTATATTGAAGACCGGACGATTGATGTACATATTCGGCGCTTACGTAAATTACTGCAGCCTTATGATTGTGCTACGCTGATACAAACGGTACGCGGTACTGGGTATCGGTTTTCTAGCTTGATTGAATCCATTTAATCAGCCGCAGAAAATGTCTTGGTAAGCGTAAAGAAACACAGTATCTAGTGGTAGGGATGATAAATGACGATGACAACACCGATAATGCCTATGATGCCGATAGAAAATGAGCAACAGGGTGAGCAAGCGCAAGTTGCCCAGCACAATACAACGGATCAACTTAAAAAAATCCGCAGCGCCTTACGAGCGTTACGGGATGCGGTTATTTTGCTCAATGATGAAGATGGTTTGGAATGGTGGAATCAGGCAGCGGAAGACTTGTTGTTATTGCAGGCAACTGATAAAGGTCAGAGTATTTTTGACTTTATCACCATACCAGAATTTCGCCAGTACTATCAGGCTATCACCCCACCGAGCGATGGTGTGCACATGGTGTCATGGCGAGACCCTAAACGTTATCTAAAGTGTGAGCTTACGCCTTTCGATGATGAAAAATTACTGATCATTTATGATGTGACCCGCTTGCAGCATTTGGAGGAAATGCGTCGTGATTTTGTCGCCAATGTCTCGCATGAGCTGCGCACGCCATTGACTGTGTTGATGGGATATTTAGAAAATTTTTCCGAGCAGGAAGATATGCCACCGCAGTGGCGACGTGGCTTTGAGCTAATGACTCAGCAGACTGCCCGTATGAATCGGATTGTAAATGACTTACTGCTGTTGTCTCGTATCGAAATCGAAGAGACGCACGAGCTTAATGACATTGATATGACCAAGTTACTGACGCATATCTATGATGATGCGCAAGCGTATAACCAAGAATATAATCATACTATTCATTTGCAGATAGACACTTACGATGGGTTATACGGATCACAGATGTACTTAACGAGTGCCTTATCCAATTTGGTCATTAATGCCATCAAATACACGCCAAAGGGTGGCAATATAGCTATCAGCTGGACAAAAACAGCGGAAGGCTGCCGCTTTGCTGTTGAAGATGATGGTCTCGGTATTGCGCCCCAACATATCGAGCGCTTGACGGAACGCTTTTATCGCATCGATAGTGGACGTAGCCGTGCTAGCGGTGGTACGGGCTTAGGCTTGGCTATTGTGAAGCACGTTTTATATCAACATGAGGCGCAATTAACGATAGAGTCGGTAGAAGGCAAAGGCTCGACCTTTAGTGCAGTATTTCCAGCCGCGTATGTGCGTTCTGCCCATACCTCCTAATTTTTTTGTAGAAGTGGGTAGGGGTTAACCGCGCTGCCATTGATATAAATACCATAATGCACGTGGGTCGGCGTGCCTTTGGCATTACCGCTGTCGCCAACATAGCCAACGATATCGCCAGCATTGACCCAGTCATTGGGCGCGATGTCGGCATAATCTTCTAGATGAGCGTAATAATGTCCTGCGCCGCCCGGTCCAACCACCACCACCACGCGTCCCCCCAACGCATTGTCGCCGACTTTGCGGACGATGCCCTGCGTGGTCGATTGTATTGGTGTGCCCCGAGGTGCAAAAATATCAATGCCTTCATGAGAGCGCCCTTGGCTACGCGCAGCGCCCCAAGTATCGGTTAGATGCTGCTCTGGTAGTGGACTGGGTAGGCTGTTTTCTATGGGTAACGCTTGTTGTAATAAACTCAGTTGCTGCCATTTTGCTACGACAAAAGACTGAGTCTGTTGGCTAATGCTGGGTAATAATTTATCGAATACAAATAACAGCGCTAGCAAGACACTTGCTTTAATCAGTACGCTTAATACACGACTGAAAAAAGAGGGGTTGGGCTTTTGGTTGCTTCCATTTGCTTGCATCGATATCTCTTAGTTTTTTACATCAATTCTCGTCAATATTATAAAGGCTCAATTCTCATCTCTTTGTATAGCATTGTTATATCTAGTTGTTATCTTTAGCTTTTAGCCCCATAAATGATAAGGTAATAGATAAAATCTCATCCAATAAAATTTTTTATAATGTTTTCTAAATGATAAAAACTGGCTGCTATTTTTAGCCAACGTCTATGGTTAAGTTTTTATGACTGACGCTTTTAATTCTGCGGACATTTCTACCACGGCTGATACAGCGCTGGTTATCGATACCGAAACCGATCAAGGCCGTGATCCACGACCGATTCAAGTGGCGACGATTAATGTGGCTAGCGGATTTGAGTGGATGAAATATTTCAACAGTGGTCGCTCGATATCCCCAATCGTCATCAGGGTGCATGGTATTACGGATGACGACGTGGCTGGGCTTGAGCGTTTTGATTTGGCGCAATTTGAATTGCCCAAGTACTTAATTGGTCATAACGTACGTTTTGATTGGCGGGTGATTGGTAGTCCCTCTGCCAAGCTAATTTGTACCGTGAGGCTGGCGCGCGTAGCTTTCCCAGAATGGAGCGGCTACAGTCAATCTAAGTGTATCGAGCAATTATTGGGCAAGTCTGAAGCGAGAAAAATGACGATTGCCGCTCATGATGCGCTAGGTGATGCCCGTATGTGCTATCTGCTTTATCAAGCTTGCTGTGAGCGTTTGGAGATTGCGCCGACTGATTTTGCGGCGGCCCATGCTATCGCTAACAAGGCCAATCCAGTGAGCAAAATGCCCTTTGGTAAGCATAAAGGTAAGCTGATTAAAGACGTGCCCATCAACTATGTTAAATGGATGCTCGGTAACATCCATAACATGCAGCCGTCGCTTTATTCAGCATTGACGAAACGTATTAAGGCAGCAGACGTAGGAAATGCACAAGAGTAAAGCGCGTTATCAGCCGTTCTATTTTTATTCATGCTTGAAGCCGTCGTTTTCAAAGCTATGATTTCTGGAGCTATTGCTGCTGATTTAACCAATCTACTGCCATTTGCCATAACTCAGGTGCCTTGGCATTGGTTCGACTACTAAAATAGCGCATATGACCAATGCTGCTCAGACCAAAGTCTTTTGGCTTAAAAAAGCGTTTTTCGACCGGCATCTTTGTATAGACGCGAATCATGTCGTCGATGTTTTTGCTATTGGCAATTTCGTCATCGCTAAAGCCTAGCCACAGTGCTGGCATGCGAATGTCATCATAAAAATGCGTATGAATGCTTTTGCCAAAGGCGGTTTTGATATAACCTGAGCCATTGCACCATTCGCGCCACTGACGAGACACGCCGCGCGGTAGCGGTTCGCCCATGCCGATTTTATCTGATGGGGTATAGCCCAGCGCAAAGTTCGTAACAGGAATAAATGCATCCATAAAACCCATCGCCTTGAGTTTATAAGGCATGTCCATGTTTTTGATACAACCTGACGAGCAAGCGACATTGAACACCGAGGCGATAGCATCATAATTGCGCATCAGACCAATCAGCTGACCGCCTGCACTATGACCGACGAGATGGTAAGAAGCATCGGGAAATTCATCTTGTAAGGCATCGAGGACGGCTGGCATGTCATGACGACCCCAACTTATCAGTGAGGCATCACATTTGGCCAAATCGGTTGCTAGTGACTCGCCGATACCTTCGTTGTCAAAGGTCAGGACACCGAAGCCCTGCGCTGCTAAATGGCTTGCAAAGTTGTGATAAAACTGACGCTTGATACCGGTAGCGGGCGCTATCATGACAGCGGCTTTGACCGTCTCTGTAGGGCGATAAACCGTTGCGGCCAACGCCTGATTGCGCTCAGTCATAATACTTAATGAATAGCTGCCATTATCAGCGTTGCTTTCATGGTCATTAGTCGCGTCGATCGTGTCGCCTTGTAGTGCTACAGAAGATGGCGCATGGTTATTATGCATAAAAATACCTTGATGAGTTTCGTCGTTTTTATTAAAGAATAATGAATGTGGATCTGCAACGTTTTATAGCAAGTCAGTGCTAAAAAATGTAGTCATTGCGTAGTGATAAATCGTTGCTACCATGTGATAGCATGGCTTATGTTAAGATAAACGCTAACAAATAGCAGCATAATGAGCGTTGTTTTATCTTTCTCATGAATCACCGGATTTATAATACTTCTACTGGCTGTTTATAAAAAACCAAATATAAACAATAGTTATGAATTCCACTGATGTTCATTATGCGTAATTAATAGACTGCTGACAACACCTTAGACCTTATCAGAACGCCTCATCACAAGCTTTTATCAGCAAAGCATGAAAAAAGTAAAAGATGACAGCACCGCAGAATACAGCGAGTTAACGTTAGTGATAAGCGTCATATTGTGTCATTCTAACAAGCAATAAAACCTTTTACCGAACCATTTAATACAATAATCCAAGCAAACTTAGGAGCGTTATATGCAAATGAAAATTAATAATGATACTTATGAAGTGATTACCAGCCAAGACATTACGAATATCGAAAAAGCGGTGGATAAATCAACCCTAGCGATGCCATTGGTGGCTGTTTATTGTGGATCACGGTTGGGTAATAGTGAGGTTTATGAGCAGGCAGCGCGTGAGCTTGGTCGTGCTCTAGCCGATAATGGCATGGGCTTGGTTTATGGCGGTGCCAGCATTGGTCTGATGGGCGCGGTCGCCGATGAAGTGATTAAAGGCGGCGCACAAGCCGTTGGGGTGATTCCTACCTTTATGCTTAAGCACGAAATCGCCCATGAGGGTCTTACGCGTCTGCATCTGACCGATACCATGCATACGCGTAAGACAGTCATGGCGGAGTACGCCGATGCGTTTATTACCTTACCCGGTGGCCTTGGTACGCTCGAAGAGATTATGGAAATCGCCACATGGCGTCAGTTGTATCAACATGAAAAGCCCATGATTATTCTGAATATCAATGGTTTTTATGATCGGATGATTGAGCACCTAAAATATACTACAGAACAAGGCTTTATGAAGCAGCAAGATCTAGAGCGTTTGGTGGTTTGTAATACCATCGGTGAAGCGATTGAGTTGCTGCAGACAGTTGTAACGATAGATGATGCAGTTGATACTGAAAAAATGGCAGGTAATTAAAGACCGGCGCTGTATATTTCTTTAACATGGCTAATTAATACCTATAAAGGTGTTGATCAAATATACCTCTGTTAGAATATGAAACGTTAAATTGTGTCATTGTATATAAGAAAAAAGGAGGGCGTTGCTAGTAATTAGCAACGCCCTCCCTTTTTCTTAATAATTTTTAACGTTGTTTTTGCCAAATTTAACACCTCGTTAAAACAGCTAGTCAACTGCAAATACAAATATCTAAGGCTGAACTGGCGTCAAACTCTCTAACGCAATCTCACGAATGCTATGATTAACATCTGCCATCGCCGCTGGGAAGCCACGGTCTTCAGCCAAGCCGCGTGCTACTTTATCAATCGTTAAGCTGTCATTGTGGGCTAGATAGGTCCAGTCATGTGTATAGCGGCTACGATTGGCCACTGTGTCGTTATCTATTAAACCGAGATCGGTCAGCTCATCGACGATTTGATCAGCAGCAATCAAGGTGGACGATGCTTTGACATTTTCCGCGCGGGCGTAGCGTATATTTGAGTATAAGCTCACATCTGCCACCCGTAGTGTATCGTCCTGACCCGGAATTTGCTGCCCACCATATAAGGCATTACCGATGGTGCGCGCGCTATTAAAGGTCGGCACAAACTCTGCTACGTATTCAATTGCTTGCTGACTACGCGCTTGCAGTGGTGCTTTGTCCCAGCCATCTTCGATATAATGTACATATTGCTGCGGCAACTTAGGCTGCGCGCTGCCTTTATTAGAGGCCACCAATCCATCATTGAACAAGGTAATGGCTTTACTCATGCCATGGATTTGGAAGTAACCACCTGGATAAGGTGTTAGCTGTGCCATACCTTCTGGCGTACCGCGACTGCCGTACACGATGATTTCGGGTATCTGTCCGCCAGCGTCACCCCAGTGTGTGATATAAGAAGATTTGAACTCAACCATACGCTCGACTTTGACGCCCACCATATCGTCGATGACACCGGTGCGAAAGCCGCAAGCATTGACTAGGTAATCGACTTCGATAGACTCAGGTTGAGACTCACCAGCTTGCTGATAATCGACGCGCCATTTTGTGACATGGTGATCAGCGTTGGTACAGTTCTCACAGTCGACAGGCATGACTTGCTTGATTTGCGTATTGGTAAAGACGTGCGCGTGCTCATAGCCTTCTAATGCAAGGTGCGCAGAAGCGGCTAAACGAAAAATATTCCAGCCATATTCTTGTACGACAATGAGCGGAAACTTTACTTTATTCAAGTCCAAATACTTAGCAACCGGTATCATCCATTCGTCAACCGTGCTCGGTATCGCAACTTGCTCACGTTCAGACAGCGCAATCAGTTGCTCATGACTATAGAGCTGATAATAGTTTTCCGGTTCGCCCAATACTTTGTTATTGCTGTCTTGTGCGATGAGCTCACGATATGCGTCCGTCAAAATATCGAGACGCGGTAGCAAATCTTCAGGCAAGCCTTCATCACGCGTCGGTACCGCGAACACCGTTGGACGTACGTCGATGGTATAAGGATAAAGGCGCAAGATATCGATACACTGCTTAAGCAGGGCAACGCAATCCTCGTCAGGAATTTCACGATATAGATTACCACCCGCGTGCAAATGGCACATGGGTGGACCATCGATCAGTGATTTTTTCTTCTCAAATACGTAGGTCTCAAGCCCTAGAGCTGCTAGGCGAATGGCAATCGTTGCCCCTGCAGTACCGCCACCCAAGATGCCGACACGTTTGGTAGATGGGTGGTTCTTTATTGCCACCGCTGTTGTATCAAGTTTAGTGGCTGGAGACTTAATATCTTTGAGATCAGTCTCTTGAGCACCAGTATCTTTAGAGGGATTTTTACTTAAATTATTGGTCATTGTCGTGGTTATATCCTTAATAGCATCAGCATCGGGACATGCTCCGCTTATTCATATAATTGTCTGGGCATATAAATTTCTGATCATGTCAGTGTCTTGGATCGTGCTATAGCTATTTATATGCGTGCGAAGGTAGCCAAGTTCAACATTCATATGGAACCGCCATAGTCATAATTTTAATGGCTTGGTTCTTGTTATCGACTATTTATTATAGATAACGTTATTTTACGAAAACCTATTAGGGATATGACGGCAAATACGTAAGTAGTTACATTAGTTTTGTCAACGACCTGCCATGCACTGTCTTAGCTATAAAAGATAAAGGTAGGGATGAAACGCATAGCATCATTTAAGTACAGTCAATCCTTACTTAAGTATCATTAATTCTTTAAACGTCCGCGAACAAGTACTGCCTTCGCTCATAAACTTGACCCTGTAGTTTACTAATTTGTAATATTCGCAAGTTTTTGTAAGTTTATATGCCGACAAAAACGACCGTTTTAGGGCATATGCTATAGTGAAATTACTTGAAATCAGCTGTGAGAGTAAAGTGTATGAAAATAAAGCAGTTGGCTGAGCGTATGACTGAACTATCGCACAAATCAGCAGATTGCAATATTGATAATTAATAAACACCATGTTCAATAAAAATTCAATTCGGTAAAAATCCAAATTAATGAGATGTTTTTTTTAATACAAGGAAGTGATTATGAAACGTATTCTAATGTTATCTGCCCTAGCTAGTGTATTGACCGTAACGGGTTGTTCGACGCTAAACAATGTGTTTGGCAACGACGATTCAGGCATGCATGATGTACAAGCTAGCATGAGCAATAAAGCACCAGTTGCCAGCATGAATGGGATGCTAGTGGATGCCACCAACAAAATGACGCTATACACCTTTGACAAAGATTCCATGAACAAATCGGAGTGTGGCTCGGCATGTCTACTGGCTTGGCCGGCGTTTATGGCACCGAGTAATGCCCAAGCTTCTGGTCAGTTTGCCGCTTTCCAACGAGAAGACGGTAAGTATCAATGGGCTGTCAATGGCAAGCCTTTGTACTTTTATGCCAACGACACAAAAGTTGGCGATACTGACGGCGACAATAAGCTTGGCGTTTGGCATATCGTTAAAACTAAATAAATTGATAAAGTGTTAACCTTAAGCCAAAAAAAGCAGCCAATATAGTGGCTGCTTTTTTGTGTTCGGCTTGAGCTGATGCTAAAATCACCCCAAACGTTGTTGTAAACCTAGCTAAGGTCTCGACATTATCGTCGGTTTACGGCTAGTCTGGGGCGATTTTAGCGATCAGCAGTCCTAATATTTGAATGTTCAACAGACCCTAAGACAAGAAATCCTGTATGACTTTTTTATATGTTTAGGAGATATCTGCTAAAACTTCCGCCTGAACGATCTCCAAGGCAACTTCCTCTGTTGTTTCTTTTCTGTATAAAGGGAAGAAATCTGAGCTTAAGTCACTTTCTGAAAACCAACTATCAGCAACCAGCGCTGCATACTTTACGGGATTGACGATTAGTCTATAGGTTTTAAACAACAACTCTTGCGAGCTAAAGCCTTTTTTATATTCATATAAAGAATCTAGAGCCGCACCAACGCCACCGCCGAGGTGTAGCAATTCATAACGATTTTCTCTACCCCAGTCACGAGCAACATGAGTAATCAACTTTGAAGGCTGCAAGTTAGTATAAGCGTTGAGTGTTCCGCCGAGATGGAATTGCATGATACCTGATTCTTTACAGGTCGTATAAATAGAGGAGGCGATTGCTTTGTCTTCTTGATAAGCGGTGATTAATACGATTCTATTTTGAAGGTTCTCAAGCAAATTAAAAAAATAATCATCGTCAAAAAAGTAGTATTGACTGGCGTTGACCTGTGCCATGGTTTCTTTATAAATGCTGGAGAACACCATGGCATTTTCTCTGGTCAATTGCTCAATTTTGGTCACGACATTCATTTTTACCGCTTTTTTGATACCTCTACGGTGTCGATTTTGGGTTTCTCCCCAGTGCTCCTCGGCCGACTTGCTCAAGTCAGACATCAATGTCAGTCCGTGAGTTAGAGCTTTACCAACCGTTGGAATCCATTCTTTATTAATGATGGGATGCAGTCTCATGAATAAGGAGACACAGCCTTTGGCAAAGAGGACAGCTCTGATTGCTTCCATAATGATGTCTACCTCGGCATCAGTTAAGGACTTGTCCATCAAGGGGCCACCGTAGCCATAAGTAGAAGTGGCATCCCAATATTGAGCATCAGTATATTCGCAATTACTGTTCTCAGAATCAGTATATTCGCAATTGGTATTTTCACGATTAATGTCTCTAATGATAATTGGCAAAAACACTTTTTTATTTTTATAGTGAGCGATGATACCCTGCGGTTTACCTTTGTCTACGATAGCTGAGGCAGCTATCCAGCCAGATAAATGATAGATATCAAAATGATAGTCGGCGATGTTTTTGTCCCAGTTTTTATCTATAGCGACAAAGTCGATATTTACTGTATCCATCTTTCTGCTCCCTCAGTGTTATGTTTATATTCGTAAATTCATATATATGAATATAACAATAACTATAAGGGTTAACAAGCAAATAAATGGATTTATTCATTTATTTGCATATATTTGTTTAGCAAATAGTGCAGGGCTATAAAAAAGCAAAAAAAAACAGCCATCATAGTGGCTGCTTTTTTTAGTAAATACTTTTTAATAAGACTTCAGTATTATTTTGTGGTTTTCTGTACCAACTCACCATCGATTTGAATAGGCACATTGGTCGTGATGCCAGCTGCATAAGCCGTCATACCGTAAGCAGCGCGATCGATATTACCCGTTGCGCGAAAACCAATAACTGGCTCTTTAGTAAGAGGGCTATTAGCAATTTTGTTCAACGTCACATCTAATGTAAGTGGCTTAGTTTGACCAAGCATGGTGAAATCACCTGTTATTTTTGCTTGTTGTGGATTGATAAAACTGACCTTAGTAGACTTGAACGTCATCGTTGGATATTTGGCCACATTAAAAAACTCATCGGTTTTTAAATGCTTATCACGGGCATCCCAATTGGTATCGATACTATCGGTTGCGATCGTAAAGTTCATATTGGTCTTGTTAGGGGTTTTGATATCGTAATTAACCGTACCTTGCACATCATTAAAGCGGCCCATGGTCGTTGAAAACCCTAGGTGATTGACAGAGAAGCCAACACGAGTATGTGAGTCATCTAATTGCCATTGGCTAGGTAGTGCCGCGCTCGCCATGGTAGTGATTGCCAGTGCAGAGCTGATGAGTAGGGCTTTCGTGGTGTTTTTTAGAGCAGCGTTTATCATTGGCTATTATCCTTATTTAGTGAGGGTTGATTAAATAGTGATTCAGTTAATAGAGGACCTGTCATAAACCTCGATACTAAAAGATAAGTATTGTTTAAATAATCTACAATTATAATTGGTATTAAGTGGTTTGTCTAATCAACTATTATACTAGCATAAAACAGTTATCTCAAGACCATTGTCGGTTTGCTAACGTTTGATTACCTATGATTATCATAACTGCTGCTTGCATCAAACGGCAAAAACCGTTAAAATCGCGGTTTGATTTTCCCGCTGGGGAAGGCTAAGTGAGCAGAGGTATGGTATTGGGTGCTGGAATAAGCCAGTGATGCAGTTGCCAGCCTTGCAAATGTCCTTAGTGCCTCAGTTACGTATGCACAGTTTTATATATACTTTTTTATGAGAGCTTTTTTGTAAGAATTTCTTTATAAAAATTCGACACATCGTCGAGAAGACTGTAAATACATCGGACATAGAGAGTTTATTATGCGTAAAGATATCCATCCTGATTACCAAGAAGTTTTATTCCACGACACTAACGCTGACGTGTTCTTTTTGACTCGTTCAACCGCTAAAACCAAAGCCACTCGTGAATACGAAGGTAAAGAATATCCATACTACCCACTTGATATTTCAAGTGCGTCGCATCCATTCTATACTGGCGAGCAACGTAAAACTTCTACCGAAGGTCGTGTTGCTAGCTTTAACAAACGCTTTGGCGCGTTTGGTGGCCGTAACAAGAAAGCTGCTGAACAAGCTGCTGATTCAGCTGAATAAATTACGCTTATCGCGTCAATTTATTTTGCTAAGCCATAAAAAAACCGCTGATTATTCAGCGGTTTTTTTTGTTTAAATTTCAGGCTATCAGTTTTCGAGATTTAATTTAAGCTATAGTCAAAATATCCTAAAAACGCTATGGTATTGCTGATATCAAGTTTTTGTAGCCTCTGTCTGCGCAGGCACAGCAAGCAAAATGGATATCAGCAGTGCGTGGATGGTTCGATATAACTTTTCACTGACTATATCTATATCAGCTTTTAGACAGTAGGGCTGCTCAATTCGGCAGCTGATGAATTAAGCAATTTGACAATAAGCTCTGCCAGTTGCTGAGCCCAATAGCCATACATTAAACTACTAGGGTGAAAGCCATCACTAGCGAACATCACCTTGATATCAATTGGCGTACCATTAGAGTGCTCTTCTATCATCCGTGGAAAATCGGTAGCCATATAAGTGACGCCCTCATTACTCGCACACACTTGCTGTAATGTCTTATCAAGGATTGAGGCTTTGGCACCGACGAAGTGATTCAAAGGGGCCGGTATCGCAGGCATTTGTGCCATGGGCGGTAGACTCAAAAAAATCAATTGCCGTACGCCAAATTTACGCTGAGCGATAGTAATAATGTCTTCGATTTGCTGCTGCCATTTACTCACAGAGACGTTTGAGGTAGTGTCATTAACACCAACACTCAGTACCATCACATCGACAGCTTGACTAGGCGTAGGCAGGACATAAAGCCTGCGCAAGATATCGAAGCTGGTATGTCCAGTGGTCGCTTGCAACGACCAAATTAGGCTATCAAACTGGGTATTAATCTCGGATTGCTGCGCTAAGATAGGCATCAAATTACCAACCAGCGCTTCTTGTTGCGTCTGACTACCGACACCCGCTGCTGCTGAATCTCCAACGACCATGATATTTAGTGTTTGCTTGGTCTTATCTTTAGTATTAGCAGTGGCATCAGTCGGTTTGCCTAATTGGATATGTCCGTGTCGCTCTCCATTTGGCTCAGGCAAGCGCACCGTATCACGCTTGATTTTGCGACCTTGGTAAAGATAAATAGGGGCCAGTAGGACGTCTCTTGCGACCGAGGCTATTTTATTGCTATTTACCATCCTGCACGCTCCCGAATCGTAGTGAGGCTGTCTTCTACCAATAATTTGCCATCGATATAAACGTCACGTAATAGGTTGTCTGCACCAGCGGGTAAGTCATTCACTTTGATGGTTTTTGGCTTGCCATTAGTGCTTTGTATTAATGCCAAGCGACCTTTTTTTGAGCGTTTCGAGCGGCTGGTGACAGGATCTTTATAGATATCTTTCCATACGCCATCGATAGAGATGGCACTGGCTTTCATCGCCCAGCTCATGGTATCGCGATTGACTTGTTGTAGTAGACCACCGCCCATGCCAAAGGTAATATTGTCAGCACTAAAGCCTGCCTTTATGACCACGTCGATAATTTTGCTCAAGCTTTGCGGGCTAATGCCATCCCCTTGGATGACACGTACATAATCTGGCAAAACTTTGTAGCCTTTGCTATTAATAGTCGTGCCAAATTTCACTGCCAAGCGCTCCAGCGCCTCGCGAACTACTTTAGCAGGCTCACCACTATCAGGCCTGATGACTAAAGTACCGCCCATGTTTTTTACGTCGTCCTTCAAGCTGCCACCCCAAATATTGTCAATGGCATTCCATAAATCATAGCTATCAGAGACCACTGAAAAACTTTTGCCAGTCCCGCCAAACTGCTCAATCATATTGGCAAATGCCGCTGTCTCACCATCACGACCCCAAGCAGTCATGGTGCTGTGTTCAGCCGCAGGGATAGAAAACGCAGGCATGTCTTTATCCATTTGATACCAGCGACTGGCAGCCACCAAAGCCGTCATTGAGTCTGTGCCAGCAAAGTTCACCAAATGTGCCAAGCTGCCCAGTGCGACAGATTCTTGACTAGACGCACCGCGTGAGCCAAAGTCATGTAAGCGGAACGTCAGTGATTCGGTATTATCTGCTGATTTTTCTAGCGCTTGACGAATGATGCCTTTGCAATAGTGCGAGACACTGGCGACCGTCGACGGATACCAGATAGCACGGAGTAATGCCGTTTCGATATAACTTGGTAGCCAATAGAATTCTGGGTCAGTATTGATAATCTGACAGACCACATTGGAGACGGACACGATGCTGCCTTCAGGTATGGCTTCGATACGTAGTGGCAAATAGCCGCCATGCTTATCAACCAAACGCTCCCAACCTGCACGGTTAAAGGTTAAGCCATGCGCTTGAATCAGTATTTCGGCTTCATCAATGTCTTGGTGGGTAATAGGGGTACTCAGGTATTCTTTGATAAAGGCTTGCAGACCAAAGAACACTACGTCGTAATCGCCTTTACGCGCTTCGATATAGCTGGATAGATACTCACTACCGCTTGGATATTGCACCCAATGTGAGGTTTTATAGCTGTCGCTATTTAAGATTAAATTATTTAAATTGCTGGTATACATCACAGAACTCCTCTGCTTTGAGTGAAATGGACGACTTGCGTCACTGTTGAGTCTTAAACGGACTAGAAGTATTTATATAAATTAGCATTAATTTATTGCTCAACAGTCTAACGGTTCATCCATTGACAGCATCTAGTAAGGACACCTAAATGCTGCGTAATAACCCGTACCGTCTATCGGTTTGGGCGGTGAAAATATAAGTGGCACTGATAAAACCAAATTTATGAGGTAAATTATATAGAGTGTCGTTAATTGAAAGTAGGGCATTAATGCACTAAACAGTCAGCGACAGAACACCTTATAAGCCAACCATTTTGGTGATAATCGCATAATGATCTTCAAACATCATGGTGGCATCCAACTCGGCAAGTGGTAGCCAAAATGCTTTGGCCGCGTCGTCACCGCCTTTCACTTTGGGCAGACCTTTCGGGTCGTTTTTTAGCTGAAAGTAAAAGGCTTGAGTAATCGTGCGACCACGCGCTGAGCGGTAAGGGTCGTCAAAGGTATGCTGACTATGACAAGAGCCGCGTAATACTGGCTCTGGGACTTTAAGGCGTGTCTCTTCGCGTAGCTCACGGATACAGGCGTCAAATAGGGTCTCTTTTGGATTCAAAAAACCACCGGGCAGTGCCCACAGCCCGCGCCCTGGCATGCTGCGACGTTCTACCAACAGAATATGACCTGACTGGACGACCAAAGCGTCTGCCGTCATAAAGGTAGGCGGGTAAGGCGCAGACTCCCATTGTCTTTTATACTTATCGACGAAGTCAGCTTCTTCGTGCAACTGTTGATAATCCTCGGTTTTCTTGAAGTCATTTAGGACGTTGCGGGTCGACTCAGGGGTGCGCTCAGGCGTTGGCGTGGCACCCATCAGATAACTATCCCGAATAGGGGTAGCCGATAGATTGTGATAATTGGGCACAGAGACAGACGCCCAGTTGGGGAATAGCGATAAATAATATGATGAGCTGTCCTTTGAATGACCAATGAGACCGATATCGGTCTGCAAGTCGCCAGTGACTGACTTTACGCCTGCTTGCACGTATTGCAGCCAGCGCGTGTCATTGTAGAGCGCATCATCGAGTCCAACGCAGTGAATACGCGCGGCATCTGCTGTTGAATACGCGCCTTTAATCATCGCGGCGCGCTCAGCAACGCTAAAGGGATTGCGCAAGCTACGTGGTAAGTTGGCGGAGCCGATGAGCATGATGACATTGTCGGCACGCTTCAAGGCTTCATCCACAACCGCTTTGTGCCCGCAATGAAACGGCTGAAAGCGGCCAATAAACACCAAATAACGATAGTGTTTTTTTCCCTGCTTATCTGGGTTTTGTGTATCTAGATTTTGCTCTGATAATCCACTCATAGACGCCACTTTCCTACGACTTATTTTTTATTGGTTAAAAATTGATGACGCTAATACTGACACAGCCTATGACTTTCTGACAAGTATAAAGATGTGTAGGGGTGTGTCATCGTTACCTTGCATGCTTCTCTATCCATGCGGTTACCGTTGGCCAAATCTCTGTCGCAGCATTGCGGCTAATCATAATACGACTATGAGTATAATCGTCCAAATCGCCACGGCTGATTGCGTATTCACGAAAGACGTTATTAGGGTTAGCAAACTTGTCAAAAAATAACTGACAGCCACGGGTTGGTGAAATAAAACGGTCGCCTTTGGCACTGATCGCATAGATAGGTGTGGTGATCATTGACATGTGTTGTCGATAATCGAAGTGTCTGTTATGAGATACAGTATGAGATGGAGTATTTTCAGATGCGATATTAGAGGGAGTGTTTTGATCAATTGTCGTTGTGTCGAATTCACTTTGTTGTATAAAGCTGCTTTTAAAGTCTTTGTTCAGGTTCCATTCGTACCACTGGTTCATCGTATAGTAGCTTTCGTTAATAGGGCCAAGCTTGAGTCGGTTGGCAGGGAGGTAGCCAAGCATACGGTTGAGAGTTTTGACGGCAAGAATTTTGACGTGGTTTTTAGAGCTTACGATAGCGCCATAAACTTGACAGGCAAACATACTGATACTGTTTATGTGGTTAATGTACTGCGGATGTTGGATTAAAAACATCGTTAAGCAGGCACCGCCGCCACTGTGAGTAACGCAGTGCAAGTTGTCCAGCTTTAGGTCATCAAATAAATAACGAAAGGTGGCCTCAAAATCATAGGTTGCGACGGTTTCGAAGTTAAATTTGTCTTTTGGTATCGAGCTCGCACCATGACCGCGCCATTCCATAATGTAGCAATGATGACCAAGTTGCGCCAGATATTGGGCGATTCTTAAACAAGTCTGTTTGTCTGAAAATGTACCGTGGGTCAACAGCACGTTTTGTGGTTGAATGGTCGTGCGCTCGGCAGTGAGGTTCGTGATGGATAAGCTATCGTCATCAGGCACTACGTTATCTGTGGCTGTATCAACAATTTGCCAAATAGCAATTTGCTCACCGTCTTTGGTACTTACCAGCTTTAGGGTTTCTGTCATCATAAGATTGATTCAATTAAATATGAAATTGCTATTAGCTCAAATGTAATGTTTAACAAACCCCACTCTCAACTTGAAATAAGCAAATCAAACTGAAGAGGCGGATTACCAAGTTTTTTGTTGAGTACAAAGCACA
>NZ_JBEOOY010000017.1:0-67918 GCF_040309585.1 Psychrobacter sp. GW64-MNA-CIBAN-0177 | reverse complement strand
ACTCAGAAGTGAAACATCGTTGCGCCAATGGTAGTGTGGTTCGCCCATGTGAGAGTAGGTCATCGTCAGCTCTCTATACTTGAAAAGCCCCTTAATACTAGCGTATTAAGGGGCTTTTCTTTGTGCGTGGGTTTGAGATTTTATTGACGTTCATCATGCCGTAATTTATATACAGATTAAAGCTGAAATCTGCTCGAGATATTGATTCTATGCAGCTGTAAAAGAGTGCGTGATATAGATTTCATTGGTATATTATTGATTGTTATATTGCTGTTAAATATACATGATAATAAATTTTTAGATATTTATGGAGTATTGCTTGGATTTAGTATTAATAATAGCTACCTTACTAGGCGGTATTACTGCTATTTGGTTTCTATACGATAAAAGTACATCCATATTAGCTTGGTTTAAATTAAGTGAAAATAATGTTTCTGACCCAACGATTCTTAGCATTTCAGATAATGATTTCGGTTTCCTTGAATCCAATTTAAAACTACTCACTGGAGTAGGTTATGTGCCTAAAAATAACTCTGAGACAGAAGCCTGCATCTCTTTATTAAATCAAAGAATATTAAAAAAATCGTCCTCTGATAAATTCAAGTTGACTCGTGTCGGTAAAAAAATGTTTTACCAAAAATAGAGAATCCCAATAAATTTATTAAATAGAATCAAAATGCTATCAGTGTTCGTTATTTTTATCTTTTATCTAACCATTCTGTTGCGTTCAACAAAGCTTAATATTTGTAGGAGTATAAACTCATCATTGAATTTTTAAAAAGTTATGTCTTCTTAGCTCCATATGTAACTGCTTTAGGAGTTATGGTTGCTATATATCAAGTTCGGAAAAATACAGAGCAATCTATAACAGCTTTTGAGGATTCTATTTCTAAAGAGTATCGAGATATATCTAACAATATCCCATATAACGCACTCATAGGGAAAACTTTAACTGGTGAAGAAATCACTCAAGCTTCAAATGTAATATATAACTATATAGATTTCTGTAACGAACAAATATTTCTACGTAGAACAGGTAGAGTAAGAGAGGATACTTGGAACAATTGGCAAAAAGGTATGAGTATTAACTTTTCACTGCCTATATTTATATATATATCTGAAGAAGTGTTTAAAGAATTACCTGATTCGTTTACAGGACTAAAAAGAGTTATGTCTGAAAACTATAGTACTGATCCAAAAAATTGGTAAGAGAGCTGATGAAAAGTCCAAAGTACAAATGATGTTTGACCTTTAACCTTTTAAAACAACTCACCAATCTCAATCACTTCTTCAAAATCAAATCCTAGCTGTTCGCCTTTACGCTGTTTCATTTGTTCGATACGTTGCTTGCGTCCAGCGACGAGCCGTAATACCTCACGGCGCTGCTCAGTCGTCATGTCATGCCATAACTGCCGCTCAGGACGACTGCGCAGGCAACCAAAGCAATAGCCTTTTTTATTGCTCGTGCACACACCAATACACGGATTGGCAATCTCGAACAGCTCAAACTGTTGATTCATGGCGGCTCCATCGCACTTATCGTTATTCCCTTAACTTGTCTTATCTTATTTTGAAACACTATTATGTCGTAAATAACGAATAATAGTGTGCCGCTTTATTGTTACTGTTTTTGGCGAGGCAATGCTATGCTTAGCTTTTATAGCATATATAAAGTCATCATAACAAAATTAATAAGTGAGATTGTACGTGAACATTATTTATATTCATGGATTGGATAGTGATGCCAACTCGACCAAAGGCATATTATTAGAAAGCTATGGCCAGCAGCATCATGCTGATATTAACGTATATCGCCCTGATCTTAACAGCGCCCCTGAGCAAGTGTTTGAGCAACTAGTTAAATTGGTAACCGAACTCAATAAAGAAGACAAAACTGTACTGATTGGCAGCTCGTTAGGAGGCTATTTTTCTACCTTGGTGAGTAATCATACAGGTTGCCCCGCACTATTGCTAAACCCTAGCACTCAGCCTCATGTTACTCTACAGCGTTTTTCTGACATCTCAGTATCAAATAAAAAAAGCAGTGACGAGTTATCTCATAGTAATGTCCTGCATACGACCGCTGGCGGTTGGGAAATAACCCCTGCAGATTTACAATGGTTTGCAGATCATCAATTGGTATCCATTAATTATCCGAATAAAATTGAGGTCTTGCTAAAAGAAGATGACGAGCTGCTAAGTGCTGAGCTATCAAAAGACTTTTATCAAACGCAGGGAGCGACGGTAACTGTGCAAGCGGGTGGCGATCATAGATTTACGGATTTTGGTGAGCAATTACCGATGGTGATAGATATGCTACAGCGTTTGTTATCGACTTAAAGAGACGACATTATCTGACGTGAGCGATAGACTATTGGCCTTAACATCGCTATTTTTCGTTATAATGGTTCAATAGAATGAATGATCTGTGAATATTAAGGGAAGCATTTGTGAGTGAATATAATGCGCAATCGTTAGAAGTTTTAGAAGGGCTTGAGCCGGTACGTCGTCGTCCCGGTATGTATACGGATACCACGCGCCCCAACCACTTGGCACAAGAGGTGATTGATAACTCAGTGGATGAGGCATTGGCGGGTTATGCTAAAACCATCAAAGTTCAATTGTATAGTGATGGCTCGCTGTCAGTTGAGGATGACGGGCGCGGTATGCCGACCGATATCCATCCTGAGTTTAAACAGTCAGGGATTGAGCTGATTTTGACCCGCTTACATGCTGGTGGTAAGTTTTCGACCTCTAATTATGAAGTTTCAGGTGGTCTGCATGGCGTTGGTATCTCGGTCGTCAATGCGCTATCCACGCGAGTGGAAGTCACCGTATGGCGTGATAGTACCCAGTTTGAAATGGTCTTTGAAAATGGTGCACCAGTTACGCCTTTGACGGAAACGATCAGCTCAAACAAGCGTAAACGCGGTACTAAAGTACATTTTTGGGCAGATGGTAGTTTCTTCGATACGCCAAAATTTAATGTTAAACAACTCAAGCACAATCTAAAAGCCAAAGCGGTGTTGGCCGCGGGTTTGACGATTGAGTTCGTCGATGATATTAATAATGAAAAAGTTGTCTGGCAGTTTGCTGATGGCGTCGTTGAATATTTAAACGAACAGTTAGATGGGCTTGAGACGTTGCCTGAAGCACCGTTCTATTATAATTACGATGCGAAAGCGGGCGAACGTGCCGCCATTACCTTTGCCTTGTCTTGGTTGCCAGATGGGGGTACGCCCATTCAAGAAAGCTATGTGAACCTTATCCCGACGGCTCAGGGGGGCACGCATGTTAATGGTCTGCGCACAGGTATTTTAGAGGCCTTACGTGAGTTCTGTGATATTCATAACTTATTGCCGCGTAGTGTCAAGCTGACCGCAGAAGATGTATGGGATGGGGTCAATTATATCCTGTCGCTTAAGTTTTCTGAACCGCAGTTTTCAGGGCAAACCAAAGAGCGTTTATCGAGTCGAGAAGCCGCTGGCGCAGTACAGACATTGGCAAAAGATGCCTTTAGTTTGTGGTTAAATCAGCATGCCGATATGGGTGCTCAGATCGCCGAGTTGGCGATTAATAAAGCAGGACGTCGCCTAAAATCTGCCAAAAAAGTCGCGCGTAAAAAGATTACTCAAGGTCCTGCCTTACCGGGTAAATTGGCTGATTGCCGTGGTGATTTACGTGATGGTGCAGAGTTATTTTTGGTGGAAGGAGATTCGGCGGGCGGTAGTGCCAAACAGGCACGAGATCGTCATTATCAGGCTATATTGCCACTGCGCGGTAAGATTCTAAATACATGGGAAGTATCCTCAGATACCGTGCTGTCGAGCCAAGAGATCCATGATATCGCCATCGCTATCGGTGTCGATCCAGCGTCAGACGATTTGTCCGAATTACGCTACGATAAAGTATGTATTTTAGCGGATGCGGATTCTGATGGTCTGCATATTGCCACCTTGATTTGCGCGTTGTTCGTTAAGCATTTTCCAGCGTTGGTTGATGCAGGACATCTATTTGTCGCCATGCCTCCGTTATATCGCGTGGATGTCGGTAAAGACGTACATTATGCGTTAGATGAGCCTGAGCTTGCCCATATTTTGGCTAATGTACCGGGTAATAAAAAAGCACAAATTACCCGCTTTAAAGGGCTGGGAGAGATGAGTGCAGAGCAGCTACGTGAGACGACCATGAATCGTGATACCCGCCGCTTAGTCCAGCTAGACATGGACGACATGGTATTAACCAATAGTGTGATGGATATGCTGCTCGCTAAGAAACGCTCTGCTGATCGTAAGACTTGGCTTGAGGACAAAGGTAACTTGGCTGATATCTCATAAACTATAGTAACAACGAGTATTAGGTAGGCTGATGCTCGCTGTAGGATTGAGTAAGAGACAGCACGATAAAAGATTATAAAAGGCAATTTAGTGGCATAAGGTTAATGTTATTATGTTGATATCTTTTATTATCTGGTGCCGTTATGACATCGAAATTTAGCCATCGCTCTAAAACTGTTACTTCTCAGTCTGTACGCTCTAAAATTTTACCAAAACTCGGCAAAAAAGATTTGGGTGACTTAATTCCCAAACGCGGCGGTACTATTACGCCTGTTATCGGTGCGCGTTTGTTAAAAGTATTAGGCTGGCGTACCGTCGGCGATATCCCAAATGTGTCGCAAGCAGTCGTCTTGGCTTTGCCGCATACTTCTTATTTGGATGGTCTCTATGCTTTGCCCGGTTTGTTTGCTATTGATTTAAAAGTTAGCATTATGGGTAAGCACACACTATTCAAAGTCCCAGTACTGTCACAGATATTACTATGGTTGGGTATTATTCCCATCGATCGTGGCAATAAGGGCTCAGTGCTACAAGCAAGTATTGCTAAGTTTAAGACTGGTGAGCCGCTGTTTTTGGGGCTATCTCCAGAAGGCACTCGCGATTATAGAAAAGAGTGGAAAACCGGTTTTTATTATTTAGCCTTGGGCGCTGATGTTCCTATTTTGCCAGTGGCATTGGATTATAAAACCAAAGAAATACGTTTTTTGACCGCTGTCTATCCTACTGGAGATATCGAGGCTGACTTGCCAAAAATCTATGCTCAATATAAAGGCGTATTACCAAAATATCCTGAGCGCTTGTCGCAGCCACTACAGGATGTTAATCAATCAGCCGATTAGATATGTCTTGCGAATATGAGTATTTAAGCCTCTTAGGGATGGCTAGCAAAATACTCATATTCAATTACAAAGAGAGCAATAGCTAAAACTGAGGCTGACCGTTAGAAGCACTAACCCCGCCGTCCACCGCAAGATTGACGCCAGTAATCATCGACGCATCGTCACTTGCCAAAAAAGTAATGGCAGCGGCAATGTCCTCTGGCGTGGCCAAACGACCAAGTGGACAACGATCTAAGAATTTATCGGTCTTGGCATCATTATCTTGAATGGCACTGGTCATGTTTGTCTTAGTCACGCTCGGATTAACCGCGTTGACACGTACCCCATCAGGACCATGATCTAAAGCCAGCGTCCGTGTTAGATTGCTAACGCCAGCTTTGGCGGCATTGTAAGCTGCCATATTCCAATCACCGCCGACCCCTGACAATGATGAGACATTGACGATATTACCTTTGGTTGCTATCAAGTGCGGCATGGCTGCCTGACAGACATAAAAAGTACCATTTAAATTCACATCAATCGCTGACTTCCAGTCTTCAGCCGTTAGCTCAGTAATTTTACCTTGAGTGGCTTTGCCCGCATTGTTGACCAAAACATCGATTTTTTCAAACTTATCGATGGCTCTTTTAATCATTTCTTGTACTTGGCTCTGCACACTAATATCACAGGTAATGGTCATATAATTATCGGTATGAATCCAAGTGCGATCTGTCGGAAACTCCTTAGCGGTTTCTGCCAAACTATCAGCTGTACGTCCTACTAAAACGACGCTAGCGCCTTCTTGAGCAAAACGAATGGCAGTTGCGCGACCGATACCTGAGCCGGCCCCTGTGACGATGACGGTTTTTTCTTTAAAACGTTTCATGATGTTCAGTCCTTGTTATCATATGCAGATAATAGTCACTACATAAAAAATGAGTAAGCAAACCCTAAGTGGTGGGTGAGTTATAAATCGATGCATCAGCTTTGCTGCTTTTATGTCATCATAACAAGTCATTGCTTTGAAAGCGACTTTGTATAATTGCACTTATGTATAGTCAGTGAAAAGTAATATTGATACCTCACGCACTGTTGATATCCATTTTTCTTGCTTGCTGTGTCTACGCTGACAGAGGCTATAAAAAATTGATATCAGCAATAAGGTCGCGTTTTTAGGATATTTTGACTATAGTTTAGTTTTTCTTTAGCGAAGAATGCTTATTATCCTTGCAAGAAGGGCATTATCGTTCTCAGTGGCATTATGGGATGCGTTATATTCAATTGATAATAAAAGGTTGGAACTGTGTTAAATTCGACTACTGCCACATCTGAATTGGGTTATTTAGCTGATGAATTGGTTTGTTATCTGCAAGCAGCTGCGTCAGAGATTGTTTTACCTAATCTCCAAACCATAGAGGCGCGTTATGAGGCTCGGCAGTATCACTATCGATTGCCATTAGGTAAGCTCCAACTATTAACGCTCACGGTAACTCTGCCTTCTGAGACGAGCTTGGCTAAGATTGAGTCAGTGCGGATGGCAGCAGTCAAAGCAGCGCTGGCATGGCATAAGAGTTACACCTCTCAAAGTAAAGACGCTCAGCTGCTCAGCTATGACGTATTGATCGTCGATATCCAGTTCGGCGAGTATGCTAAAAGTAGTGACAACAATGATAGTGACAATAACAGTGATAGTAAAATTAATATTGAAAACAATCGTCGGTCGAGTGATTTAGTAAAGCGTGTGACGCATGAATTTGCTGCACGCTACTTTATGGAAGATTTAGTCGTTGATATAAGTGACAGTGGTCAGCAACTTCAAATATTCAGCTGGCATGATTGGTGTTCGATAATGCTAGCGTTGCAGACACCATGCGAGCTATGGCGGTTTTTGGGATATCATCTAGAGCAGCTACAGCAGTCGGTATCTAGTCACATCGCGAGCTTTGAGTCCGAAGAAAGAATTATCAGGCAGTTTTTAAGCAGTGTATCTTTATTTAACCACGCTATCACGGTCGATAACGCGCTTATCAAGTACGGTATTCAGCAAGCGCCCAATTCTGCATTGATAGCCATGAGCCTAGCGCAAAAGAATCAAAGCAAAACGGCACCGATGTATGAGAAACATATGGCGCAGGCCGCGACACTTTGGTCGCAGCTTAGTGCGCAGATGATTCATACGGTCAGTGCAGAGCTAAAAGCTAAGGCAGATAAAGAGTCAATAACACCCTCATTTTCTGTTTGGCAGCAGCAACTCTTAGATGAGTCTTTGTTTTCGCGGCATGAGCTTATCCGCACTTTATATAGACACCCAAAACAACAGCAGGCGTTGCAAAAAACTGGCTATGTAGTACATCAGCATTCGTATGAAAATCTCGGTCGGCATTATGTGCTGATATTCTATGGTCAAGATGGGCAGGGGCAGAATAGTAAGGCGGCTATTCAGCCAAACTTACAGCAGATTGCGCAAGATGTTGCCACGCGGCTACCGATGGCTGAGCTGCATCACGTCATTGTACTTGGTATAGACTTTATCTCTGAGGCAGGCGAGACCTTTATAGATATCGATCTGTGGATTCAACCTATGAATAGTATGACCCAGCGCGAGCGTCAACTTACCAAGCAAATACAGCGCCTTAAACAACAAGGTACTGAGCAGCCTACGAGCAAGAAATTGACGCAGCAAGCAAACGATTTGCCTCAAGTTCGTCTCAACCTTTCTATTCCAGCCCGCAAAGATAAACCATAAATAGTGGCACGCCTTGGTAATTAGGTAAATGCGTAGGCGTTCAATCTTAAAAAGTATAGTTGAATCACTATAAAAAAATACAGTGCTGCTGGTAATATTAGCGTATCGGTTTTATGTCGAATTGACTACATCTATATAACTATTGAAATAACCAACACGAACCAATATAGTCAATGGAAAGTAATATTGATACATCAGCAATACCGTCGCGTTCTTAGGATGTTTTGATTATACCCACAAAAAAAGACAGCCTAAGCTGTCTTTTTTCATGCAAAATTATACTGTCATAAAGACTTATTTATTAGTGTTGTCGATAAGACCACTACCAGGTAATAAATCATTATCTGTCTGAATTCCAGGAGTTCTAGTCGTTCCAACATCAGTAGTATTTACAGGGTCAGTACCAAGTTTTGTGGTATCGACTGTATCTGTACGTAAGTTAGTTGCCGAGGTAGTTGGTGCACTCGGCGTATTCTCACGAACTGAATCAGCAACTTTGTCTTGCGTCGATGAATTAGGCGTCAAAGCAGACTTCGCTTTTGCTTCAGTACGCTCTTTGTCCATTTTATCCTGCATCTTGCGGAGGAAACGTGCTGCTGCTTCTTGACCACCAAGACCGAATGATAGAGCAAAGGCAACCGCAACGGCACCTAGTGTTAGACCAAATGCTAAGTTCACAATAGAGTCAGCAATACCCATCGCTTTTAGACCCATGGCTAGTACCAAACCCATGATTAATACACGTACGATGTTTGCTAAGAACTGTGAGCCTTGCTCAGAGCGCTCAACGACACCAGCAATGATATTGGCAAGCCAAAAACCGATGAATAGGATAATCGCGCCCAAGATGATGTTGGCACCGAAAGCAATAAACATCGCGATGATAGCTGAGATAGGCTCAAAACCCAATAAATCAGCGGCAGCGATAGAAGCGAATAACATCGCAAAGAAGATGATCGCATAGCTAACAAGGTCTGAAACTTTCTTATCGCCCATCGTTTCTTGCAAGCCAACTTTGGCAGGCAATTGGTTGATCTGAGTGTTTTCGATCAAGCCTTTGATGATGTTAGCGACCATACGTACCACGTAGAAAGTCACAACGAGGATAGCAACTGCCATAAAGATATTTGGCAACGCTTCCATGATTTTGTTCAGCATGTTCGTCGCAGGACGAGCAATCACTTCGATTTTTAACGCATTTAATGCTGCGATAATCGTTGGGATAATCACAACTAAAAAGGCTAATGAACCCGCAATATTAGGTAGGCTGTTTTGTTCGCTTAAACCTGCTTTTGTTGCCAGTTTTTGCACATCAAAAGTAGAAACAAGGTTGGTCACAATGCCGCGTACTACTTTAGCAATGATATAACCAACGACAAACACAACACCAGCAATTAAGATGTTCGGAATAAAGCTGAAGATTTTATCAACCATATTAGTCAATGGTGCAAATAGACCATCAAGCTCTAATTGACCCAATACCATGGTTAGAACAACCAATAAGATGAACCAATAAACCATATCAGCAATTGTGCTGCTCATTGGTTTGACGCCAGCTTGTGCACTTAAACGCTCATCCATTGATGTTTTGGCCAATGCAGCATTGATCGCTGTGCGGGCAACAGTTGCCACTACCCAACCAATCACACCAAGGGCGATAGCACCGATAAGGTTAGGGATAAAGGCCAATACTTGGTTGACCATGTTTGCAAATGGTGCCGAAATAGAGTTCAAGTTCAATTGGCTAAGAGCCCCTGAAATTGCGATGATAAAGATAAACCAAAAAACAATCTTAGAGATAATACCCTCTAGATCGTAGGTTTTACCAGTGGAAGAGTTCATGCGTTGGTTAAGGTTCACTTTAGACAACACACCACGTACCAACGCCGCGATACCTAGTGCCACGAGCCAGCCAATAATAAATATCAAAATCGCGCCAATGATAGAGCCGATGGGCCCACCAAGATAACCGTTAAAAGATGTAAACATTGGATTCATCTTATCCTCCTTTAATCATCATACATGAGCCACAAAATAACAAGAATAGCTGGCACAATTGTCATGTACCCAGCACCGTTATTATTCAGCAAAACCATATAGATGGTAATTATAAATAGTATTTTTAATTTAAGTTATACAGGGATATTATAATGACTGAATCAGTAATACTATTATGGTAAACATAGGCTTGCGCTGATGATACATTTGTACTGCGCAGCGCTGCTACCGATACCTAAACATATATTAGTAAAACTTACGTTCAGTTACTTATCACCTTAACTAATTTAGCTTAGCTGATGTATTGATAGATTTAAAGACAGAAAGCTTAACCTGTTACTATATTTGTGTGATAACTTGTTATTTTTATGATAAATTTTAACACAGACTGTACATTAGCCCGATAATTTTATCCTAACCGTGGCTCCTAAAACTAAGATTTGTTATTATAGAAATATGTGACATCTCGCCACTATTCTTACAATTTGAGAGTAATATATGAAAAAAATCACCACTTTAAGCGTTAGTGCACTTGCTAGTGCTATGTTATTAGTTACCGGTTGTAGTACTAATAATGGTAATCAAGAAACTTCTACCCAAAGCGTTTCAGTCACTGAAAAAAGCCCAGCCAATGAAAAAGTAGGTTATAGCTTGGGCTATATGATGGCTGAAGGTAACAAAGAAGCGGTCGGTGATCTAAATCTTGATACCTTTGAAAAAGGCTTCCGTGATGGTTATGAAGGCAATGATTCCGCATTGACGCAAGAGCAAATGCAAGAAGTATTGATGACCTATCAAAAAGAGCAAGAAGCGAAGTTTGTCAAAGATATGGAAAGCAAAGCGACTGACAATAAAGCTGCTGGTGAAGCATTCTTAGCGGCAAACGCGAAAAAAGAAGGCGTAAAAGAGACGGCTTCTGGCTTACAATATAAAGTCATCACCCCAGGTACTGGTAAATCACCAAAAGCAACTGACGTGGTCGAAGTAAACTACGAAGGCAAATTGATTGACGGTACGGTATTTGACAGCTCTTATGAGCGTGGTGAGCCAATTGAGTTCCCACTGAATCAAGTCATCGCTGGCTGGACCGAAGGTCTACAGTTGATGAAAGAGGGCGGCAAATATGAGTTTTATATCCCATCAGACATCGCTTATGGCGAAGCGGGCAACTCAGGTATCGAGCCTAACAGCACATTGATCTTTACGGTTGAGCTGTTAAAAGTAAAATAATGCGTTATTAGACTTTTAACCTATAGTGGTTATAAGAAATAAGAAAGCCCTCATAACTATTATGAGGGCTTTTTCGTGTGCGGTAATTAAGTGAGCTTTTAACGACTTAACCTAGGCGCTGACTATAGAGATTTTGGTGCTATAGCGTTTTTTGGAACACTTTAGAGTTACGACCGTTATTATATTTTTTACGGCGCGCTTCTGGTAAAGCGCTTGCCTCAACTTCCGCAAAGCCTTGCTCAACGAACCAATGCGCGGTACGAGTCGTCAGAACAAATAACTTATGCAGACCATGGCTGCGTGCTTGCTGCTCTAAAAATGCCAGCAAGTCAGCACCGCGGCTACCGCTACGATATTCAGGATGAACCGCGACACAAGCCACTTCTGCAGCATCCGCATCTAATGGATAGAGCGCTGCACAGCCCAAAATCATACCATCACGCTCAATGACACTATAATGATCAATCTCTTGCTCTAAGCGTTCGCGCGAGCGGCTGACTAAGATGCCTTGTTCTTCTAATGGCGATAACAGCTCAATAAGTCCCACGACATCGTCGATATCTGCGCGGCGAATCTCTTCATAAGGGTCGTGGCTAATGAGCGTACCAGAGCCATCACGGGTGAATAGCTCTTCCAATAGCGCGCCATCTTTGGCGTAAGAGATAATATGGGTGCGATGGACACCTTGGCGACAAGCGTTACTGGCGCAATTTAAAAAGTAGTTAATCTCACAGTTTAAGTCCCGATCCCGTAAGAAGCGATCGACTTCGTTTGGAATCATCTCGCGTAGCAAGCGGTCATCGTCATTGATGCCGGCTTCTTCACCCAAAAATATAAGCTTGTCCGCGCCAAGTGCCACCGCAGCGCTCAATGCTACATCTTCGGCGAGTAAATTAAAGACTTCACCTGTCGCCGAATAACCCATTGAGCCTAAAATCACAATATGATCGTGGAGTAGGTTATTTTTAATCGCCTCAACGTCGATAGAGCGCACTTCACCGGTCATCTGATAATCGACACCATTACGAATGCCATAGGGACGAGCAGTGACAAAATTGCCCGAAACGGCATCGATGCGCGAGCCATACATGGGTGAGTTGGCCAGTCCCATCGACAGCTGTGCTTCTATCTGTAAGCGGATGGCACCAACGGCTTGTAAGATAGAAGGCATCGCCACACGCGGCGTCACTCGAATGTCTTCATGCAACGGCGAGGTGATATCAGTCCCTTGCAGGTTCTTTTCGATCTGCGGTCGTGCTCCATGTACCAAGACTAGCTTGATACCCAAGCTATGTAACAAGGCAAAGTCATGAATAAGCGTGCTGAAATTCGAATGATTGACCGCTTCACCACCAAACATAATCACGAAAGTCTTACCGCGATGGGTATTAATGTAGGGGGCAGAGTTGCGGAACCAATGAACGTATTCAGGATTAATCTGTGGCATGGCGCTAGTAGTCATAATAGGAGCAATAGTAGTCAGAATAAGAAAAGGGGCGTGACAAAAGATACCTGTCGCTAAAGAATTACCATAGCAAAAAACGCCGTTATGAGCTATCTTTTATTTCAATAGCGTTAATCAATCTTTATAGTAGATTGACGATATACACAACCTCAACACGCGGTTAGTGTACCTACAAACGCTTTTTGCTATGCTAATCGCTATTGCTTTACAGACGGCTAACGCAGATAATCAATAAAAATGAACGTTACTAGCATGGAGCGTATATGATGATAGCCTGCTCATAATCTGAGATGTCGTCATTAAGTGTATTGCTCATATAAAGTCTCGTCTATCCAAACCGCGAGAAAATTAAAAAGTTAAAGCGATAAGTGTCAGAGTTTAAAAAGCATTGAAAATGCATTAACCAGACAGTCAGGTTTTGCCAGCTGCGTTTTACCGATATATTAACTAGGGATAATGAAAGTCATGAAAAAAAGTAACCATCTTGCCAATCCTTTTAGCGCTTTTAGCGGCCACCGCTTGTTTCACGTGATAGCCGGTACGCTCGTCGGTGTCATGGCGGTCACCCAAGCATCAGCGATGCTGCCGACCCCAGAGCAAGCGATCGATACTTCAGTTGCTGTGCAGTCCAACAGCAATCAAGCAAGCACCAATAGCGGTAACTCTACCGTGCAAGCCGTTAATAGCAAAATTACCGCCTCGCTGATTAGTGTTGATGCCAATGGTCAAGAGGTCTTGGTGCCGGTTAATGCCAATACTCGTTTGCAGTCAGGCAATGTCTTAGAGTATCAAGGGTATTTTACCAATACCAATGCTGATCGCGTCCGTAAAATGACGGTCACCATGAGTATCCCTGAGCAAGTAGAACTATTGCGCGCGGTCTCTCCTGACTTTCCCTATGGTAGCACCGATGGCAATACTTTCGCCCGTATGCCGCTACGTGGCAAAGTAGACAACCAACTGCAAGAAATCCCATTGAAATACTATAAATCGGTACGCTGGGATATCGAAGGGGTTGGCCTTAATGACACCGTGGCAGTGAAATATCGCGCCCGCGTTAAATAAATTTGCTTATTAATTGATGCCGTCTGTTTAAGCAGAATTGATCTAGCTAACAGTAAAAAGCACCACGATTTATGACTGCGGTGCTTTTTTAATGGCTGAAATTCTAGGGCGTGTCCTCATTTTAAAAATGGTGATAAAAGTGAGGTCAATTGCAGTCATACAAGGAAAATAGCGCAGATAATATCGAGACATTACGCACTGCTGATATCAATTTTCTTTGCTGTAATGTACCTGCGCAGACAGAGACGACAAAAAATTGATATCAGCAATACCGTGGCGTTTTTAGGGTATTTTGATTATATATCGCTATAGAGTCGCATATTTACTCTGCGATTTTGCTTTAATTAATTGCTTAATTGCATTGATTTGTGGTGTGGTGGCTTGCGCGCCAGCCGTAATAAGGGCACTACGTTGACTGGTATCTAATGAGCTGATATGACCGACATCAGGGGTAATGACGATGTCAGCGCGCCCGCGTTCATTGCGTATCGATGCGCTGTGTTTGGCGTCTGCATAAGCAACGTTGGAAGTGGTATTAGGTGCTACATTAGAGGACAGATTGTCTTCAAGTAATGCCCAAAAGCCACTCAATGAGGTGATAGCAGGTAAAAGATTGTTCGTTACGTTCTTTTTGCTAGTAGGCACTGTCACGTCGACAGCGATGATGATATCTGCCCCCAAATCACGCGCGCTATCGACAGGCACTAAGCTGACCACACCGCCATCAATATATTTTTTGCCAACTTTTTCGGGAATACGCGGGGCAATAAAAATATTGGGCACGCTACAAGACGCTTGAACGGCAAGTCCAGCATCTCCCGTGCTAAAGACCGCTTTTTTTAGTGTGTGCTTCTCAGCCGCGACCGCAGCGAAGTGTATGGGAAAAGACTCTATAGGGCGTCCGCCAACTTTGGTATTAATAAAGTTTTTGAGTTTGATACCTTCTATAAAGCCTTGGTTGGATAAGGTAAAGTCCGTCAATTCGCTATCAGTGGTGGTCAATGCCAAGCGCTCAAGCTGTGCTGGCGTGTAACCGCTAGCATATAGACTACCAACCAAGCTGCCGACGCTAGTGCCAACGACCAAAGTTGGTTTGATGCCGTTTGCTTCTAACGCCTTAATTACGCCAACATGCGCAAAACCTTTGGCACCGCCGCCGCCCAATACTAATGCAACTTTTGGTGCATCTGCTATGGGTGCTACTGATGTTGGTGGCGGTGTCAGCGTGCTACAAGCGTTGATACTTAGGGACAATATGGCAAGCACAATGATACGCAGGAATAGCAAATGATGATAAGATTGAGGCAGTAAAGTGGGCGCAAACATAAAAAAGACCTTATAAAATCATCATAAGTTAGGGCATTGGTTGATTGTTTATACGTTTAATTCTTGAGACATTTATTTATCAAGCAAGCTATTTATCGATAAAGTTTCTTATCGGTAAAGTTGCTAATCCATAAAGGATAGATTGGATGTATGTCTCCACAAAGCATCACAGCATCTAGACGCAGTATTACTAAATAGCTTAGCATAATCAATCATATTGTCAGTTATAATGAGTCTGACTCAGTATTTTTATAGCCAGTTGATTATCATCGCTTTTATAGGTCGTAAGTAGTATCAGAGTGCCTAATAAACTATTTTGCACTTACGCAATGTAAAACCAATATCGTTAGGATTTTTGATGCCCATATCGGTTAGTCACGCCTCATCACCTTCCTCAACTCAGTCAGCCGAGCATTGGAGATCTGAGCAGCCTATGTCGGCACTCGATATGCCAGTGACGGCGCTGGCAGGTGTTGGCTCCAAGGTTGCCGAGCAACTGGCACAGTTGAGTATTGTGCGAATCTTTGATTTGCTACTGCACCTGCCACGAGATTATGAAGACCGTAGCCGACTGGTATCGATAGCAGACGTGGGGCATGGACAAGCAGCGTTAATCACTGGGCGCGTGGTACACGTCGATGTCAAGCGCAGTGGCATGACCGTGATTGTAGATGATGACACTGGGACGATATCTTTACGGTTTTTTAAAGTCTATCGAGGTCTGGCGCAGACCATGAGTTTGGGCACGCAATTGCAATTGTTCGGCGAAGTAAAAGTCAGCCGTTATGGTAAGCAGATGCATCATCCCGAGTATCAAATCATTACTGATAGCAGCGCCATGACCAATACTGGGTTGCAGCCCATTTATCCTAGTGTCAAAGGCTTGCATCAGAATAAATTGCGTACTTTGATTAAGTTGGCGCTACAAACTGTGCGCAGTCAAGGTCTACCGATGACGCTGTTTACCAATGAGGATTTTGCCGTGGTCGCTGATTTACCGTTAGCGCCCTTTGAGCCTACTAAATCAGCAATTGTAGAAGATGATTTTCCGGACGATATTTTTTCAACGCTTGCCCGCAGTGTGCCTGACAATTCGATTAATAATAGTGTCAATAAAACCAGCCCTTCTACTTATAGTGCAAATAATGAACCCCATACAGCCGCTGCTAGTATTGCCAATAGTAATGTCTATAACCTGACGATATTTGAAGCCTTAGTGTTATTGCACACGCCGCCCACTTATACCGATGCTGGTCGGCAATATCAGCTGCTCACTCAATTAAGTGCTCGTACTCATGCGGCATGCCAGCGATTAATCATTGAAGAGTTAACCGCGCATCAACTCAGTTTGTTATATCGACGTCAGCAATTACATCAGCATAAAGCACCTAAATGTGCCGCTCAAAGCCCGCTTGCGGATAAGTTGTTTGCCGCTTTACCCTTTGATTTAACAGGCGCACAGCAACGGGTGATGAAAGACATCACAGCTGATATGGCGACTTCTATTCCGATGTTGCGACTGGTACAAGGCGATGTGGGCGCTGGTAAAACGTTGGTCGCGGCAGGTGCGGCAGGCTATGCGCTCGACAGTGGCTGGCAAGTGGCGGTTATGGCACCCACAGAGATTTTAGCAGAGCAGCATTTGGTCAATTTTAAAAACTGGTTTGAACCCTTAGGTGTTGGGGTCGGCTGGTTGGCTGGCAAACAAACCGCGAAGCAGCGCCGCGAAGCATTAGAGGCGGTGAGTGAGAATACGGTGCAAATAGTGGTTGGGACTCATGCGTTGTTTCAAGAAACAGTACAGTTTGCCAAGTTGGGCTTGGTCATTATCGATGAGCAGCATCGTTTTGGCGTTGAGCAGCGTATGGCCTTGACCAATAAAGGCGTAGCCAATAGCACGCCGCATCAGCTGATTATGACGGCAACGCCCATTCCGCGTACGCTCGCGATGAGCGTCTATGGTGATATGGATACCTCTATCATTGATGAGTTGCCACCCGGTCGTACACCAATTACGACAGTGACCATTGACCGTAATCGCCGCGATGAGGTGATTGAGCGTATTGCGATTAATTGTGAGGCGGGCAGGCAGGCCTATTGGGTCTGCTCATTAGTAGAAGAATCTAGTGTGCTGGATGCGCAAGCGGCGGAAGCCACTTATGAAGACCTAAATGAGCGCTTAAATATTCGCATTGGTCTCGTCCATGGCAAGATGAAGTCCGCTGACAAACAAGCCATCATGCAAGCATTCAAATCCGGAAATCTTGATCTGCTCATTGCCACAACGGTCATCGAGGTTGGCGTCGATGTGCCGAATGCGTCGCTCATGGTCATTGAAAATGCCGAACGTTTAGGGTTGTCACAGCTACATCAATTGCGTGGACGCGTCGGGCGTGGTTCGACCAAAAGCTACTGTGTGTTGTTATACCAAAAGCCGTTGTCAGAAACAGGCACGGAGCGCTTAAATGTATTGCGCGACAGTACCGATGGCTTTGTCATTGCCCAAAAAGACTTAGAGCTGCGCGGGCCGGGTGAGCTGCTGGGTAAACGTCAAACGGGCAATGTCGGTTATTATTTGGCCGATCTGATTCGTGATGCGCAATTATTTGCCATTGCCCAGCACCTTGCCAAACACTTAATTGCTGATCCTGCACGTAAAGCAGATGTCAGTCAGCTTATCCATCGCTGGATGCCAGAAGCCAGCCGTTACACCAATGCATAGCAGGTTTTTTATCCGTATAGTCAATCCTATATAAATTAGACTCATTAAGTTTACTACTTGTCTTACTTTCACTCGTCTTCCTTTTACCTGAATTATCTTGAGCCAACCATACTATTATCGAATAATTTATAAAGTTATGTTTTATTACTGTTTATATTTATTAGCTAATATCAATTTATGAATATAAAATATGATTATAATCAATTGTTTATAGTTTATCTGTATTGCGATAGCTTGCGCTCAAATATTCGCGCTCAAATATCTTAATAAACTAATATTGACTTATTTGTTCGATAATTTCGGTTGATATATGTTCACTACTATGGCAGTTTATGTTGCTGCATCACTACTTGTGACCGTGCTGGTTTGCTAGTATGTGGCTGTTTTGGCGTTTTAGTTAGAACGAAAAGTGGCCAAATAATACTATAGTCGTTGCTTTGATAGCTTCTAACAGGACGTTAGAAAATGGTAGTGTACGTATCTCAACGGTTCGAGAAGTCATCGACCCTGATCAAGATTCCGGCACATTAAGAGCCGTAAATGGGCTGTTAGGTATTTTGCCAGCTGATACGGATCTAGGAGAGTTGGGTGCATCGGGCACAGTCAACGTTAATGGCTTAGAGAGCTGGACCAGTGCTGGTACGGGTCTTGAGGCCGATGATGTCGATACGTTTGGTCTGTTATTTAACTATTATATGAATGATCATTGGTCGATTGAGGTCAAAGCCGGTATACCGCCCAAAGTTGATATTTTAGGGCAAGGGCAAGTATATGCACCGCTCTCGGGCAAAGTCAGTCCTAGCGGTATTGCAGGCGGATTATTGGGCGATTTTGATATTTCAAAAAATATTCCCATTACTGATTTAACCCAAGGCGGCGGGGTATCTTCAAGCGCTCGCGCGTGGCTGCCAGCAGCTGGGGTGCAATATCAATTTGGCAAATCTGGGGTCAATAAATTTCGCCCCTATGTCGGCGCAGGGGTGATGTATGCTTATTTTAATGATATCGAGCTCAATGACGGTATTCGTAACGATTTAGAAATGGCTGGTCATCAAATCCAAAATATTAAGGATGGGAAAGCGGGCGCTGCATTAGAAAATGTAAAATCGGGTCAGGGCATGAGCGTAGATGTTGAAGCAGACAGCGCCTTTGCACCTATCGTGACGCTTGGCGCGACTTATGACTTTAATGACAAATGGTTTGGCGTTGGATCTGTATCCTATGCAAAACTCGATAGTGATACGACCATCACCGTTCAAAACGATAGTGGTGAAGAGTTGATTCGAGCGAAAACCAACCTTGATATCGATCCGTATATTACCTATCTTGGCGTTGGCTATCGCTTTTAATAAACGAGTTAAGAAACATTAAGTTAGTAGCATCTTGATAAATATAGCGCACATTCTTAGGGATGTGCGTTGTGCTTTTTAAAAGTTAAAAAGAAGTTTGATTTAGACAAATTTATCAAGCAGTCGTTTTACTTAGTTATCATTTTTATCCGCTTCGCTTTGCCAGTTTTACGCCCGTCCTTTATTAATAGAAGCAGACTTACGAAGCTAAAACACGATATATAAAAATAAGATGATGACTTAATATATGCTATCCTCAATAAATTTATAGACTATTGTAATCATAAATAGCCCCTTTTTTAGCTATAATTTTTCTAACTTTATACCCTTTCTAATTGCCTGTATTGACAGAGAGTTATCATGAGCGATGTTGAAGACAACAAGCTGCCAGTTGAGTCTGAGCTACCACCTTACCGCCAAGCGGACGCACGTGCGCCCAAATCATCATCGAAATATCCTTGGTGGTTATTGCCAGTATTAGCCGTAGTCCTTGTGATTGGGGTTTTGGTCGGTAAGTATTGGGGCGGCGATAAAGATGCGAGTGTTGATTCATCAGCGGCTAACAAGGCACAAAGCGCAAATGCTGTCCCAAAAGAGAGTAGCAATCAACAGGCAGTGCTTTCGGTCGAAACGGTGATGCCAAGCCAAGACAGTATTGGCAATACCTTAAGCGCTGACGGCACCATCAGTGCCAAAGATGTCGCTAATGTCAGCCCTAAAGTAAATGGTGTGGCTATCGAGCAGGTGTTGGTTGAAGAAGGCGATCGGGTCAAAGCGGGGCAAGTCCTGGCGATATTTGATACTGATGCCATGCGGCAGCAAGTCTTGCAGGCAGAAGCCGATGTTGCCGAAGCCGAAGCAACGCTTGCCAATGCAACTGCCGATGCCGCTCGTGTCCTACCGCTGATTGAGATTGATGCCATTAGTAGGCAAGAAGCGGATCGCTATCGTACCTCAAAGCTACAGGCAGAGGCGGCCTTGCAAGCGTCGAAAGCGCGTCTTAGTACCCAACGCTTGAGTGTGAAGAACGCCAATGTGCTCGCGCCAGTCAGCGGTGTTATCAGTGAAAAAATGGCGGAAGTCGGTATGGTTGCTGGAGGCGTTGCTGGAGGCGTTGCTGGAGGCGAGCCATTATTTACCATTATTAAAGGCGGTATTTTAGAGTGGCGTGCGGATATCGATCCTAAGCTGCTAGGCGAAGTCAGTGTCGGTACGCCAGTGCGCGTCAGCTTGCCAGCCGGCGATTCGGTCATGGGTAAAGTTAATCGTATTGCGCCAACGGCCGATGATAATCGCCAAATCACCATTTATGCTAGCCTTGCGCCAAACTCAAAAGTACGCGCGGGCATGTATCAAACGGGCGAGTTCTTGTTAGGTAGTGCGAGCACTCAAACCGTACCCAATAGTGCGATCGTGAGCAACGATGGCTATGACTATGTGATGCTAATCACCAACGTTATGACGAAAGACGGCAAAACCATGGGCCGTGTCAAACAACAAAGAGTGACGTTGGGCGAGCGCCTCGGTGATAATGTGGCAGTCGCCGAGCCGTTAGCGGCTGACAGTCAGATTGTTAAGCAAGGTGGTAGCTTTTTGAATGATGGGGATTTAGTGCGTATCGTTGATGGGCTGAACCAAATCAATGACAAAACAGGCAAGCAAACGGATGCTACCACCGCGAATAAAGCCGCTACTAACACAGCTACGCAGGCGCGCTCATGAGTTTAAACGTATCAGCTTACTCGATTAAAAACCCTTTAGTGGCTATTTTGCTGTTTGTGCTGCTGACTTTGGGCGGTCTCTACGGCTTTATGCAAATGAAGGTGCAGCAGTTTCCAGATATTGATTTGCCAGCGGTCGTGGTCACGGTGACTTTGCCGGGTGCCGCACCGTCGCAGCTCGAAAACGATATTGCCAAAAAGATAGAAAATAAGCTCACTAGTATTGAAGGTGTCAAGCATATTCGGACGACGCTACAAACTGGGGCGGCCACGATGGTCACTGAGTTTGTCTTAGAAAAAGATATCCAAGAAGCGGTCGACGATGTGCGTTCAGCGGTCGGTGAAGTGCAGGGCGACCTACCAGCAGCGGCCAATGATCCTATCATTACGAAGGTCTCAACTGCCGGATTCCCAGTCGTCACCTATTCGGTGGCTGCTGATAACATGAATGTAGAAGACCTCTCTTGGTTCGTGGATGATACCGTTACCAAGCGTCTCTCTGACATTCCGGGCGTCAGTACGGTAAGCCGGATCGGTGGTTTACAGCGTGAGATTACCGTCGCGGCGGATCCTATCGCTTTGAGTGGGCTAAAGTATTCTATTACTCAGCTGTCGCAACAAATAGCGGGTATTCAACAAGACAGCTCAGGTGGTGAAGCGGAAGTGGGCACAACCACGCAAACCATTCGGGTGTTGGGTGCGGTCGAGCGCGCAGGTGAGCTGAATGATCTGCAAGTAGCTGTACCAACAGGTGGCACCCAAGCGCTTGGGCGTATGGCACAAATCACTGATGGCGCGGCTGATCCAAGCTCTATTGCCAAACTCGATGGACAAACGGTGGTGGCGTTTAATATTACGCGCTCACGCGGCGCCAGTGAAGTTGAAGTGATGGAGCTGGTCGATGCAGAGCTTGCCAAGCTGTCCGCAGACGTCGGCAATATCAATATTGAAAAAGTCTATGACCGGGCCACTCCCATTGCAGAAGACTATCAAGCCTCACTACGTATGCTCATTGAAGGCGGTTTGCTCGCCGTAGTAGTGGTATTCCTGTTTTTAAAGAATATTCGTGCCACCATCGTAGCGGCAGTGGCGTTGCCGCTATCCGTCATTCCTACTTTTTTAGGCATGTATCTGTTTGGCTTTAGTCTCAATATTATCTCCCTGTTAGCACTGTCACTGGTCATTGGCGTACTGGTCGATGATGCCATCGTTGAGGTCGAAAACATCATTCGCCATCTGCGTATGGGTAAGACGCCTTATGAGGCGGCGATGGAAGCCGCCGATGAGATTGGGTTGGCAGTAGTCGCCACGACTTTTACCCTAATTGCAGTATTTTTGCCCACCGCTTTTATGGGTGGTATTGTCGGTCAGTTCTTTCGTCAGTTTGGTTGGACGGCCGCCTTATCAATTTTTGCCTCATTAATGGTGGCGCGTTTGATCACGCCCATGATGGCGGCCTATATCCTACGACCAGAAAAAAAGTACGTCGAAAAACAAAGCAAAATGATGACGTGGTATCTCAAGATAGTCTCATGGACGTTGCAGCATCGCTGGCTCACGATGGGCGCAACCTTGGTCTTGTTTGTGGCCTCGCTGGCATTGGTAAAACTGCTACCGACGTCTTTTATTCCCGATAACGATATTAACCAAACGCGTGTGGCAATTGAGCTTACGCCTGATGTGGCCTTAGAGGATACTGAGCGCGTTGCCGCACTGGCCAGTGCGCGTATTTTAGCCATGCCTGAAGTGACCAATATCTTTACCTCAGTGGGGGAAGCGCAGCAGGAGATGGATTCCGCTTCAAGCGGGGGTAAAGCAGAAAACATCGCTGGCTTGGATATTGTGCTAGCGCCGCGAGCAGAGCGTATCTCTAAACAAGAGATTGAACGAAAAATTAGTAATATGTTGGCAGAAGTACCGGGTGCTCGTTTTACGGTCGGTCTATCGAGCGGCGGTGAGACAGGATATAATTTTTCTTTAACCAGTACCAATCCAGAAGTATTAGAACAGACCGTCCAGCAGATCATGTCAGATATCCGTGCGTTACCGAGTGCTGGATCAGTGACCAGCGACCGCAGTTTGCCGCGTCAGGAGCTGACAGTGACGCCGAACCGATTGGCGATGGCTGATAAAGGGGTGACCACCCAAGATATCGCTACCACGTTACGTATAGCGACCGTTGGTGACTATGAGCAGCGTTTATCCAAGCTGAACTTAGACACGCGGCAGATACCTATCGTGGTGCGCTTGCCAGATATTGCCAAGCAAAATGTCAGCCAACTAGAGGGTTTGTATGTGCCGAATACCCAGCCTGCAGGTCAAGGGGTGCGGGTCGGTGAGGTTGCGTCGCTAAACTTTGGCACAGGACCTGCTCAGATTAATAGGCTTGATAGAGAGCGCGCTATTACGATTACTGTCCAGCCTGCCAGTGGCGAGCTGGGTGATTTGGTGCAAGCGGTCAAAAGTACACCGACGATGCAGCAACTACCATCGTCAATTACTGTCATTGATCAAGGTCAGGCAGAAAACATGGCCGAGTTATTCAGCGGCTTTATTATCGCTATGTCTGTCGGTGTGGTCTGTATCTTAGGCGTGCTTATTCTGTTATTTGGACGTCTGCTACAACCTTTCACCATTCTGATGGCATTGCCTTTGTCTATTGGTGGTGCCTTCGTCGGCTTGGTGATTACCAATAGTAGTCTGTCTATGCCATCGATGATTGGCTTTATCATGCTAATGGGTATCGCTACCAAGAACTCTATCTTGCTGGTCGATTATGCGCTGATTGCACAGCGTCGTGGCATGGCACGTTTTGAGGCAATTATTGATGCCTGTCATAAGCGCGCGCGTCCTATCATTATGACCACTATTGCGATGGGTGCTGGCATGTTGCCATTGGTGTTTGGCTGGGGCGATGCGGATCCTACTTTCCGTCGTCCGATGGCAGCTGCTGTTCTTGGTGGTCTGGTAACCTCCACATTATTAAGCTTAGTGGTGATTCCAGTGGTTTATACCTTGATGGATGATTTGTCAGGCTGGTTTGCTAAATGGCTAATGCCGCATGGCAAAGAAAAGCAGGCAACGATGGAGGAAAAGGTCTAGGGCATACCCTATTGTAGGGCATTAATAGGTCGTGAATGATGACATGATGATGGCGCAAGACAATATTTATTGCTTAAATAGGGTCTTAGCGTCATTATATATGGACAAAGTTGTTGATCACAGCGGACGTGATTGACCTACCATAGACCGCTACAAAGGAATGTCGTTATGCGTCGATTCTCACTACCACCCGTCGTTTTATCTTATCGTAAGCCTCTGGCAGCGCTTCTATTGCTTGCTTTAGGTATCACTAGTAGTCAAGCTACCACCTATAATATCGATCCAACCCATGCCAATGCCCGCTTTGCGATTGACCATTTTGGTACTTCTACCAATACAGGTGGCTTTTACAATATAACGGGTCAGGTAGAGTACGACCCAGAGTCTAAGCTAGGCAATGTCTCGTTGGTTATTCCGCTAAACAGTCTAAATACTGGCAACAAAGAATTTGATAACACTCTTAAAAGTGCAGATTTCTTTGATATTGAAAAGTTCCCATTGGCTTCTTTTAAGTCTACTAAGTGGCATTTTGCAGATGAAAAAGGCAGCGCCGGGGTCACTAAAGTTGATGGCATGCTGACAATGCATGGTAAGACCAACCCTATTACGTTAACAGCAACCAAATTCAACTGCTATTTTAGCTTTATACTAAAAAAATCCGTGTGCGGTGGAGATTTTAAGACGACGCTTGATCGAACCAAGTGGGGCATTAGCAAATATACCTTGTTAGGTATCACTGAAAAAGTTGATTTGGATATTCAGATTGAGGCGGCAAAGCAGTAGATTTCTAGGGCGTGTCCTCATTTTAAAAATGGTCATAAAAATAAGATAAATTGCCGTCAAAAGAGGAAAGTAGCGCAAATAATATCGAGATATTAATCAGCTATTTGACAATGTTTGGCAAAATTTAGCCATTTTTAGTCCATTTAGATACAAGCGTTTGAATTGAGGACACGCTCTAGGCTTAGAAGCAGATTTTTTATGTAACCGTGTGAAGTATATTTGTCATGGTAAGCAGAAAAACCAAGACTTATAGAGTTTTGGTTTTTTTATTGAGTCATTACTTATCGCCAGACTCTTCCTATCTTCCTTATTGGTGCCTACTTAGCTCTTGCATTAGATAGGGCTGCCGTATCCATCATATAGTCAAAATATCCTAAAAACGCGACGATATTGCTGATATCAGTTTTCTTCTATCGTGTGGCAACTCTTCTAACATGAATAATATTCATCTTATATTAAAATTGTATCGTTTTTATTCATGTATTGATTTAGGTATGATTACCACATACAAAAATTTGGTGTTATCTCAGTCAATGAGATTAGGGTAGGAGATTATCATGAGTAAACAATTTACATATTCCATCTCGAGCATTCGTTTTGATGAAAACTATCAGCCAGCAGACAGCACACGTCTGACGACTAACTTTGCCAATTTGGCGCGTGGCGAGAGACGTCAAGAGAACTTACGCAAAACGCTGACTATGATAAATAACCGTTTTAATGATCTCGCGCATTGGGATAACCCAACAGCCGACCGTTATTCCGTTGAAGTTGATATCATCTCTGCTGACTTGGATATCGAAGGCAATGGTCATACATTCCCAGTCATTGAGACCTTAAAAACAACGATTGTGGATCATAAAGAAAACAAGCGTATTGACGGTATGATTGGCAATAGCTTCTCCTCTTATGTGCGCGATTATGACTTTAGCATTGTACTGCCGGAACATTTTGAGAAAAACCCAAAATCGCCACCAGCAGCCGATTTTGGTGATTTGCACGGCAAACTGTTTCAACACTTATTGAACTCAGAGGCCTATCAAACCAACTTTGATAAACAACCTGTGATTTGTCTGAGTGTGTCAAGTAGTAAAGTCTATCAGCGTACTGGCAATCAGCATCCTGTACTAGGGCTTGAATACAAGCAAGATGAGTATTCCTTAACCGATGACTATTTCCATAAAATGGGCTTAACAGTGCGCTACTTTATGCCTGCCGGTAGTGTGGCGCCTTTAGCATTTTATTTCGCGGGCGATTTGCTGAGTGATTACACCGACCTTGAGCTAATCAGTGCTATCAGTACGATGGAGACTTTTCAAAAGATTTACCGCCCTGAAATCTATAATGCCAACTCAACCGCTGGTCACGTATATCAGCCAAGTTTGAAATACCAAGATTATTCACTGACTCAAATTGTCTATGACCGCGAGGAGCGCAGCCAGATGGCGGTGACGCAAGGCAAATTTACCGAAGATGAGTTCATTAAACCATATCAGGCTATTCTTGATGAGTGGGCGGCAAACTATGTAGTGACAAGTGAGACTGTGCAAAAAGAAGCGGTAAAAAAACGCGCGGCTTAATAGACCTTTATCAACAGACATATAAAAAAAACTAAAAGACTAAAATATAAAAGAGTAACCAATATGGAATTATTATTACCAACCTCAACCGCTGGCAGCTTACCGAAACCTTCTTGGTTGGCAGAACCTGAGAAAATCTGGTCACCTTGGGCATTAGAAGGGGAGCAGTTAAGTGAAGCCAAACAAGATGCACTACGTTTGACATTGCAAGAACAGAGACATGCAGGGATAGATATCGTCAGTGATGGCGAGCAGACCCGCCAGCATTTTGTGACCACCTTCATTGAGCATCTAGATGGCGTCGATTTTGAGAATCGTAAAACCGTTAAGATCCGTGATCGCTATGAGGCCAGTGTGCCGTCAGTCGTTGGGGCGGTGAGCCGTCAAAAGCCAGTGTTTGTAGACGACGCTAAGTTTTTGCGGGCGCAAACCGATCAGCCAATCAAATGGGCGCTGCCAGGGCCTATGACGATGATTGATACACTGTATGATGGCCATTATAAAAGCCGTGAAAAATTGGCGTGGGAGTTTGCCAAAATTCTGAATCAAGAGGCGAGAGAGCTTGAGGCAGCTGGCGTGGATATTATCCAATTCGATGAGCCTGCGTTTAATGTGTTCTTTGATGACGTAAACGACTGGGGTATTGCCACTTTAGAGCGTGCTATTGAAGGTCTAAAGTGTGAAACGGCGGTGCATATCTGCTACGGCTATGGCATCAAGGCTAATAATGACTGGAAAAAAACACTGGGTTCCGAGTGGCGTCAATATGAGCAAGCGTTTCCAAAATTGCAGCAGTCAAGCATTGATATCGTCTCGCTTGAGTGCCAAAACTCGCACGTGCCGATGGATTTGATTGAACTGATTCGCGGTAAAAAAGTAATGGTCGGCGCTATCGATGTGGCAACCAATACTATTGAAACCCCTGAAGAAGTGGCAGATACCCTACGCAAAGTTCTACAATTCGTCGATGCCGATAAGCTCTATCCCTCGACCAATTGCGGCATGGCACCTTTGCCTCGCGAGGTAGCACGCGGCAAGTTGAAAGCGTTGAGCGAGGGCGCGGCAATCATTCGCAAAGAGCTAAGCGTTTAGCATTTCTTAACAAGCCCTAGCTTGTTTAAGCCCATGAATGGCCTCAGTTATTACTAAACAAACTTATAGCTATAAAATTTAATTATTGTAGGCTGGGTTTTTAACTCAGCTTCTATATTTTTAAAAATACAATGCTGGGTCAAAAACCCAGCCTACAGCTGAGCGCGTTTTAAAAATAATCTGTGATAAATTTAGGACTGAAATTATGATTGAAGCCACCGACTTTAGAGATGCCATGTCGCTATTGACGACTGCCGTTAATGTGGTTACCACAAAAGGTAACTCTGGTATTCATGGGTTTACGGCATCTGCGGTATGTAGCGTCACAGACACACCGCCTACCTTGCTGGTCTGTATGAATCAGACCTCTCGCTCACATGCCCACTTTCTTGAAAATAAAACCTTGAGTGTCAATGTACTAGGCGCACAGCATGAGCCAATATCTAATGCCTTTGCCTCAAAATTAAGTTCGGAAGAACGATTTAAACAGGGCGCTTGGACGCAATTAGCGACAGGTGCGCCTGTTTTAGAGGATGCGCTGGTCAGTTTTGATTGTGAGATTGAGCATATTCAAGAAGTAGGCACACATAGCGTCTTTATGTGTCGTGTAGTCGCCATCAAGCACGCCGTATCACAAGGTGGCACTGATGAAAGTTTGGTGTATTTTAATCGTGCTTACCATCAAGTAGGTCAGATAGAAATCGTTTAAGATAACGTATCTATTTTATTTAGCATCGACTATAAAACTATCCTTTAACCGAGAAGTAACTATCCCGTGGAAATACTCATTTTTTTAATAATTGGGGCGCTGGCAGGTTTTGCTGCAGGGCTATTTGGCGTGGGCGGTGGCACCATCATCGTACCATTATTATTTATTGTCTTTACTCAAATGGGCTACAGCCCTGACAATATCATGCATTTGGCGTTAGGGACATCACTAGCAACCATCATTGTCACCTCTATTAGCTCGCTCATGGCGCATAATAAAAAGGGCGCGGTCATGTGGCCTGTCTTTAAAAATCTCGCACCAGGTCTAGCGCTTGGTTGCTTTTTGGGCGCAGGAATAGCAGGGCAAATATCTGGGCTATATCTCCAGCTTATCGTTGGCGTATTCTTACTTTGGGTCGCTTATAAAATGTTTTTTGGGGGTAAAAAGCAGGTCGCTAGTCATTCTAATGATGTTAATCCAGAACTGCCGTCTAAGCCTAAGCAATTAGCAGCAGGCGGGGTTATCGGTGTCGCTTCTGCCATTTTTGGTATCGGTGGTGGCAGCTTAACCGTTCCTTATCTCACGCGTTATGGCGTGGTCATGCAAAAAGCCGTTGGCACATCAGCAGCCTGTGGATTGCCGATTGCCATTGCTGGTGCGTTGGGCTTTATGATTTTTGGCATGCAGCAGCAAGTCGATGTGCCCAATACCATTGGCTTCGTCCATATTTATGCCTTTTTAGGCATTAGTATTATGAGCTTTTTCACCGCTAAGCTAGGGGCGAAAGTCGCTCATATACTGTCACCACAATTACTAAAAAAATGTTTTGCGTTATTATTAACCGTGGTAGGGTTTTACTTTCTTTATAAAGGGCTGGTTTAAATATTGACGTATTTAAGATGCAAGGTTGATGAACGGAATTATATTACTTAGTGCCGAAAATCATATTTAGCTTAGTGGTCTGTTAATAGGTTTGAAGGGTGAAATAGCTGGTTTCCTTGGGGTATAGCTTAAAGAAGCCACATATATTAGACCCTGAAGAATCTAAGAAATGACCGTTTTTTGAGGCCTCCTTCAAAATTTGGTTTTTGTACGTTGGGCATATTGTCATAACACTTAAGAAGCGTCTGTTCTGGCGTTAAATTTTTATCGTTATGCCAATATACTATTTTTAACCACATAGCCGCTGTAGAGTACTGACCATAGCCTAGCCATGGGTGATCTTCCAAATTAGCTACCAATAATTTTCTACCTAACTCAATCATAGTTGCATCATTATGAACGAGGTTTAACTTATTTTGACAAACTAAATAACCATAGTATCTAGGTGTTATCGTTTTTGTTTTTAACGAAATTTTTTTCTGCCCATGATATTTTTCAAATTCATCAATTCCAGCTTGATAACTTTCTGCTTGGATACATAAGGCTAAATAATTGTCCAAAGCATCTGTTCTTAGTTTCCTTGTTTCGTACCATTTCCCAGAGGTATAGTTATCAACGAAAAGAACCCTAGCATGTTGCCAGTCTTTTTGGCTATCTACGCCTGTATATAACCATTTAGCAAGTGCTAAGTGTTTATATAGGTTATATTTATGGAAAGTTGCACTTTCATAAGGGCCATCAAAAACCTCATTAGTGTCAATAGCCATTTGTAGCCACTCAATGCGACTGGGTAGAATGACCTCATTTTCTGGTTTTAAGCCGACTATCCAATCACCAATAAGCATATTTATACCGCTCAAAGCAACGTTACCCATCGGTCTTTCTGCATCATATTCAGTATTTATCAAGAAATCGATCATTGCAGTTTCTCTTCGTCTCACTGGATTGAATAGCATGCGTTACTCCAAATAAATATTTTACACCATCTCTATTTTTGAATTCGTTATCTCAAATATTATCCAGTACTTTACTTTTAATACCTAGGCAAAGTTTACTACCTTAGATCACTACCTTTCACTATCTAAAATGGGCAGTAGAGAACCCAAAAACCCCTATTGCTTCCATAACGGTGATTATGGTAAATAGGTTGAAAAACGAGTATTTTAATTGTTTTCGACATGTTTATCGTCTTAATAGTAATCTTATATTAAGTCATTTTCTAACTAAATTGGCTCTATCTATTGTTGTTATCCATAAAAAAATCCTGCGTCATCTCGTTATAAAGATAGCGCAGGATTCAGCAGTACATAATACTATTATAGTTAAATATGTATTAAAATCAATGTCTTAATCTACTCAACCGTAACTGATTTTGCGAGGTTACGTGGCTGATCGACGTCAGTACCACGCATGACTGCCACATGATAGGACAATAGCTGGACGGGTACACTGTAGACGATAGGGGCTAGCGTCTCGCAAACATCAGGCACATAGACCACGTGCATTCTATCTTCTGCGACCATCTTGCTTTCTTCACTGGCGAATACAAACAGCTCACCGTGACGCGCATGTACTTCTTGCATGTTGGCTTTTAGCTTATCAAACATACTGTCTTTGGGCGCTAGTACAACGATGGGCATGTCTTTATCGACCAATGCCAATGGACCGTGTTTCAGCTCACCTGCTGCATAGCCTTCTGCGTGAATATAAGAGATTTCTTTTAGCTTCAATGCGCCTTCTAAGGCAATTGGGAACTGCAGGCCACGACCTAAAAACAAGCAGCTTTTCTTATATTCAAAGTGTTCACTCATGGCTTTGATAGGGGCGTCGAGGTTTAAGCTGGCATGCAGTTGACCACGTAGTTCTTGTAATTGACCTAGCAGGGTACTCAAGTTTTCGCCAGTCATACGCTCTTGCACGACACCCACTTTTAAGACCAATAGCATCAAAGCGGCAAGCTGAGTCGTAAAGGCTTTGGTAGAAGCAACGCCGATCTCGGGACCGGCAAGCGTGGGTAAAAAGATATCCGTCTCACGTACCAGTGATGATGTCGGTACATTACACAAGGCCAAGCTGACCAGACCTATTGGTGCTTGCTTTTGAGTATCACGTAGCGCTGACAAAGTATCGGCCGTCTCACCAGATTGCGAAATACAAATGACTAATGTGTTATCAACGACGACCGGATTACGGTAGCGGAACTCACTAGCGACTTCAACGGAACAAGGCACACGAATTAGGCTCTCAAACCAATATTTTGCCACCAAACCTGAGTGATAACTGGTGCCACAAGCGATGACTTGGACATGTTTAATGCCTTTTAATTGTGCTTCATGACGCTGTAAAAAGTCATCGCGCAGTTTAGACGGCTCATCGCTATCTAACGCCATCTCAACCGTACGAGCGACCGCATCTGGCTGCTCATAGATTTCTTTGAGCATATAATGCTTAAACTCGCCTTTATCAGCATTATGCTGGGCGGCGTCGATCTCATGTATTTGACGTTTCACCTCGACACCCTCGGCATAAACTTTAATGCTGCTACGCGTCAATTTGGCGATATCGCCTTCTTCTAAATACATAAAGCGATTGGTCACGGGTAAAAGCGCTAATTGGTCGGAGGCGATAAAGTTCTCACCAATGCCCACACCGATGACCAGTGGCGAGCCCAAACGGACGGTAATCAGCTCGTTTGGGCAATCAATATGCACAATACCAAGGGCAAAAGCACCATGTAATAAAGGAATAACCGCACGAACTGCTTCTAATAAATCAGGTGTGCTTTTGTAGATATCATTGATTAAATGAGCGACGACTTCGGTATCGGTTTGCGAGGTGAACTCATAGCCTTTAGCAATCAGCTCTTCTTTTAGCTCGGCGTAGTTCTCAACGATACCATTGTGGACAACAGCAATTTTACCGGATACGTGCGGATGGGCGTTACGTTGGGCGGGCTCGCCATGCGTGGCCCAACGTGTATGCGCAATACCAATATGACCATCAAAAAACTCTGGATTGACTGCGACGGCATCGACCAAGGCTTGTACTTTGCCTACTTGACGCTCACGGTGTAATTCGCCATCACGAATGACGGTCAAACCGGCGGAATCGTAGCCGCGATACTCTAAACGTTTAAGACCTTCAAGTAAGATATTAGCGATATTACGCTCAGCAACTGCCCCGACTATTCCGCACATAGTGATTCCTTAAATTCGATGTTTCATGTTTTGATGTTTCGATATTTCAATAGTTTAGATTTTGATGATGTTTCGATATGTAATGATGTTTGTTTAATCTATAAATATAAATAAGCAGCACCACAAATCATTGTCGTACTGCTTAAGTTTGCTCAGAGCTAGCTTCATTGAACTAACTGTCAAAGCTGCCGTTATTTTTTAGTCGGTCGCTGGAAGTCATCTTTTTGCGTTTGGCGCGCGCGACCAAAGGCTAATGCTTTACTATCGACATTTTTAGTAATCACTGAACCTGCTGCAACCGTAGCGGTATCACCAATGGTTACTGGCGCGACCAAGCTGGCGTTAGAGCCGATAAAAGCATTGTCTTCAATGATGGTTTGCGATTTATTGGCGCCGTCGTAATTACAAGTAATGACACCAGCACCAATATTGACGCCTGTACCAACCGTGGCATCGCCAACATAGCTTAAATGATTGACTTTGCTGCCATGACCGATCGTCGATTTTTTGATTTCGACAAAATTTCCGACCTTGCTATTGTCAGCCAATACGGTTTCTGGACGCAAATGGGCAAAAGGACCAACATCGACACCTGCACCAATCTCAGCATGATCAATCACACAATAAGGTTTAATATGACAGGCATTACCAATTTTCGCGTTTTTGATGACACAACCCGCTTCGATATAAACGTTGTCACCCAAGACACAATCGCCCTCAAACACCACGCCAACATCGACGAATACATCTTGACCTGCGCTCAAGCTACCGCGAATATCAACGCGCGTCGGATCAGCAAACTGGACGCCCGCTTCTTGTAAGTCTGCAACCAGTTTACCCTGCCATGTGCGCTCCAAGCTGGCCAGCTGTTGACGGTTATTGACACCTTCAATCTCAAACGTATGTTCAGGCTCTATCGCGGCAATCGTAATGCCATCAGCAACGGCCATTTTGACAATATCAGTGAGATAATATTCTTGCTGCGCATTGTCATTAGAGAGCTTTGGTAGATATTTATGCAGTAGGGCATTGTCGACGCAATAGATACCGCTATTAATCTCTTGGATATTCTGCTCATCAGCGCTGGCATCTTTTTGCTCGACGATGGCTTCGATATTGCCGTTTGTATCACGTTTGATACGACCGAGGCCAAATGGATTATCAACCGTTAACGTCAGCATCGACATGCCACTAGTGTTAGCTGCCTTCAATGCCGCTAGCGTCTGGCAGCTGACCAATGGCACATCACCATACAGAATGAGACTCTGTCCCTCTGCTGGTAAGTCAGCTAAGGTTACTTTGACCGCATGCCCTGTGCCTAATTGCTCAGTCTGGGCGACCCAAGTAATTGAGGACTGCGCATATTGGCTGGTAATTTCTGATTTTACTTGCTCGCCACCAAAACCATGGACGATGATAGTCTCATCCACCGTCAGCTGATGACAGGTATCTAATACGTGGCTTAACAATGATTTGCCAGCCAGTGTCTGTAGCACTTTTGGCTTAGCCGACTGCATACGTGTGCCTTTACCGGCAGCAAGGATAATGACAGAAAGAGGAGAGGTCATAGTAGCTCGTTAAATGTAACAAAATATAATCTATTATTATAACGCAAATGTTGAGACGAAAAAACGCAATGACGTGCAAGCTTTGTAACTTAAAGTTATATAAAAAGTTACATAACAATTAATATAAGAAAGCTTAACTGCGCATCTGCTTATAGAGTATTGGCTATAACAGCATACCGAGCATCACAATTATCCATACCGCTGCCGCCATTACGCCAGCAATAATATCATCAAGCATAATACCGAGACCGCCAGCGACCTTCTTATCTGCCCAACCAATTGGTGGTGGCTTAATAATGTCAAAAAAGCGAAACAAAACGAAAGCGATGATAAGCGCAATGACCGATAAGCTCTGTGAGATGTCTTGCCAATAACTGGCAGTAGAGACACTCATATAAGAAAATGGCAGTAAAGTAATCCAGATACCAGCCCATTCGTCCCAGACGATATGCGGATCATCATGACCTTGCATCAGCTCAGAGGTACGACCACATATCCAAATACCAATGAGGCAGGATAGGATAGTAATAATCAAAAATGGCACAAAACCTAAGCTCATTAGAGGTATGGCGACGATTAAACCACCCACCGACCCCCAAGTACCGGGCGCACGGCGAGGCAAGCCACTACCTAAACCAATACCAAGCCAATAAACCGCACGATCAAGCAGGCTAGCATTTGCTGGTAGCGGTGGGCAGTCATTTGCTTGTCGGATATCAGGCTTGGAGAGGTCTTGATCGGTCATGGATTAACCTGCAAAATGTTGGTAACCAGTAAGGTCGGGCCATGTTGAAAATGGCGCGGAATGAGTTGGGGTGACTAGTTGTCCTTGATAAAATAACTCAGGACGTAAAGCGGTAGATGTGTCTGTGTATTTATGATTTGTCATCGCAGTCACCTCACCGATACAGGTGACTGGCGTGTTGCTGTTGTTATTAACACGAGGTTCGATATCAGCAGGCAAAGTAAAAGCCAATTCGTAATCATCACCACCCGTCAGCTGGCATAATAAGCGCTCAGATAAATCTACGCTTGCTAATGGCTTGCTAGTAGGTAGCTGCTCTAGATTAAGGCGCATACTAACGCCGCTTTGCTGGCAGATATGTCCAAGGTCTTGATAAAGACCGTCAGAGATATCTATCATCGCTGTAGCACCAATTTTTGCTAAGGCTGCCCCTAAGGCAATACGCGGGGTCGGCATGTGCAATCGATGTGCAAGCTCTACGCCTTCGGCGTTGTCAGGATGCTGCAAGGCATAGCTGGCATCGCCGAGCGACCCTGATACATATATTTTATCGCCCACTTTCGCCCCTGAACGGTAAACAGCTGCCGTGTTGGCAGCAAGCAATCCTTGTGCGCTGACACTTAATATTAAGCTATCACTACGCGTGGTATCACCACCAATAAGGGCAACCCCGAATAATTGGCAGGCATGAAACAAGCCTTTAGCAAATTCACTTAACCATTGCTCATTCGCCAAGCGTTCTGGTAATGCCAACGCTAGCAGAATGCTATGCGGGGTTGCACCCATCGCAGCAATGTCTGAGACGTTAACCGCAACCGCTTTATAACCGATGGCAAATGCCAGTTCATTGACTTGTTGCCAATCAGCGCTAAAGTGACGACCTTGGACGAGTGTATCGATGCAACTGACCAAGCGCGCGCCTGCAGGCAAGCTCATCACCGCGGCATCATCACCAATGCCTTTTTCGACACTGCCTTTTTTGACAATGTTGGACAATGACTGTGGCATTTGCATTTGGGAAAATATGCGCTCGATCAGCTCAAATTCGTTCATGGTTAGTCTTGGCTTTTTGCATCAGGGCTAACAGTTTCATCAGAACTAACAAGATTAGAGTCAATTAGACCAATATCAACGGCCGTATTTTCTTCGTTGCTGTCATTATTGACAGCGTCAGCAGCTACCTTTTCTTCTGCAGGCTGTTCATCAACGACGATATCTTTTTTAACAATGCTTTCTTCAACAATGCCTTCTTCAACAATTGGTTCTGCCGCAGTCGCTGTTTTAACAGTATCATTTTCAACCGTGTTTTCAGCAGCATTTTTCTTAGTTGCCTTAAAGTCACTAATATTGGCACTGGCTTTACTAGCGCTGTTGCGTTTAACGGTAGCATTATTGGCACTGATACGTGGCTTGTTTGACGCAGTTGGTTTTTCTTCAATACTCTGTGTATCAGCACTGTTATCTGTATTGCTATCTGTTTTTACTGCAGGTTTAGCGGCCGCTTTTTGTGAGGTGCGTAGATTGGCTTTACTATCTGCTTCTACTTCGACAGCACGTAGCTCAACCGCCATTTTATCAAGGACGGCGTTAATCAGTTTATGGGCGTCAGTGGCACCAAAGTGATTATTCAGCTTCATCGCTTCATCAAGCACGACTTTATAAGGGATTTCTAAACGATTTTGCAGCTCATAAGCACCAATCAAAAGAATAGCGTGTTCAACGGTATCCAATTTATCGATTTCACGATCAAGATGCTGACTAATAAGCGCATCTAACGCCTCAATCTGCTCAGGAATATCGCGCATCATTTCATGGTAATAGCCGATATGTACCGTATGCATGGCATTGGTCGCACGCGTACGAGCAGCGATATCATGCGGCGCATTGGCCTTCCAGCCAAGCTTACCATCAATATCGAAGCGGCGGTCAGTGACGAGCCATTCGTATAGACCTTGCATCGCAAAGCGGCGCGCTTTACGGATAGCGGTGTGACTGGTCTTGTAAGAAGACTCACTCATGTCGAAGGTTTGATCACCCGCACTGCTGCTCGCAATACGCGTGGCTTCAGCTTGACTATCATTGGTTTGGGCGGTTTTCGCCGCGCTAATAGCGCGCTTGAGTTGGTCAGTCATAAGGGGTCTATACCTAGTTTTTAAGATAAGAAGTTTTAAAATAAAATGTTAAATAGTGGTCGGCTGGTAAATTTACCAGACAGTTTTGGATACTGCTGTTGAACATTTACACTGCACACTTAGGGCTATTGCAATAACCATAGCCCTAAATAGTTTAATCAACAATAATGCTTATTAATAATCAACGGTGCTTAATCTGACTTAAAAATACTCAAATGTTAATGAGTATGAATAAGTAACGAGTTTAATTAAGCGTCATCGCTATCGTCGTCAATGTCTAGCTGTGATAGCACTGCAATCATCTCTAGCACGACCATGGCGGCTTCTGAGCCTTTGTTACCGGCTTTCGTGCCAGAACGCTCAATCGCTTGCTCGATGCTGTCAGTCGTCAATACACCGTTGGCAACAGGAATATTATAATCAATCGCAACGCTGCTTAGGCCTTTGGCTGATTCACTCGCCACAAAGTCAAAATGCGGCGTGCTACCGCGAATAATCGCGCCTAACGCAATGATGGCGTCAAAGCGATCTGACTCAGCCGCGCGTTGGGCAACCAATGGCAACTCAAATGCACCAGGTACACGGATGACGGTAATATTGCTACCCAATACACCATGGCGCAGTAGGGCATCGATTGCACCATCTACCAATGATTCCACGACAAAACCGTTAAAACGACCGACGACGATACCAATACGAGCGCCTTCATTTTGATGCAGGTTGCCATCGATATGGGTCACGTCATTGCGTTGTTGTTGTAAATTCGACATAAAAACATCCTTCGCCTCATGGGCTTTTAATTAAAATGTAGGAGTAGCTAAATATAATGATAGATTCAAATAATACCAAACCCAAAAAGTACGATTAGCTGTGTCAAACTTGTTTAGTCTACAATGCGTAGTACTTACACTCGTTTTCCTTGCTACTCTAATTTTTGTGAATGGTATCACTTATTTGATTGGTTATCACGCAAACGAATTGAGCGTTAAATGAACGAAAACCAAATGATAATAAGCAGTTAGCGCTATGATAACATTTTTTCTAATTTATTTGCATTTTACAAACGTCTTATAAGCGCATCTGTATCCCTTGCGCTGCCATATATTCTTTGGCTTCTTGCACCGTATATTCACCGAAGTGAAAAATACTGGCGGCAAGCACAGCATCGACCCCACCTTGTAATACTCCTTCCGCTAAATGTTGTAAATTACCGACGCCGCCTGAGGCAATGACAGGCACATTGACGCGGCTGGTAATTTGTTGCATCAGAGCTAAATCATAGCCTTTTTTAGTACCGTCACCGTCCATCGACGTCACTAATAATTCGCCAGCGCCGAGTTCAGCCATTTTACTTGCCCAAGCGACGGCATCGATGCCCGTTGGCTTGCGACCGCCATGGGTAAAAATCTCCCAACGCGGCATGATGATGCCATCAACATCAATATCCGCGACACGTTTGGCGTCGATAGCCACGACAATACATTGATTGCCAAATTTTTGCGCCGCTTCACCGACGAACTCTGGGGTAAATACTGCTGCTGAATTAATTGCTACTTTATCCGCGCCTGCATTGAGTAAATTACGAATATCCGCAATTTTACGCACACCGCCGCCGACCGTTAATGGCACAAACACGGTTTCTGCCATACGTTCAACGGTATGATAGGTGGTGTCGCGCTCGTCATTGGTGGCCGTAATGTCCAAAAAAGTAATCTCGTCAGCGCCTTGTTCGTTATAGCGCTTGGCGACTTCAACAGGGTCGCCAGCGTCTTTAATATCGACAAATTGCACGCCTTTGACCACGCGTCCATTATCAACGTCCAAACAAGGAATGATACGCTTTGCTAACATAGGGTCTTTCACCTTATAATCAATTCTCTCAATGCGCTAGTCTAGCAAAATCACCGCCATATCAGGCAGATTTTCGCAAGATTATTACGCTTTTCGCTATCGTTTGCCCAAGCGCGCTACAATTGTCGCCATTGCTGTTTAAATCTATCCTATTTAACTTTTTATTTAATTGCCAAAAGTGAGATGTCATGTCCGTCTATACCCAGTTAACCAATGATCAGTTTGCCGCCTTTTGCCAACGCTTTGGCGTCTCGTTTGCGCGCGCCATTCCGATTACCCAAGGCATTAAGAACTCTAACTGGTTTATTCAGACGACTGATGATGTAGATGGTGCGCACTCTTATGTATTTACCTTATTTGAAGAGCGGCCACCAGAAGATATCGAAAAAATGGCAGTTATCCTTAATCAATTAGATGGTAAATTGCCGGTCGCTGCGCCATTAGCGTTGATCGATGGTGAAGGATTAGACAGGGATAAAAATAGTGGTGATAAACGCTATGTTATCCATTACGACAATAAAGCCATTACCTTAGTACCTTGTTTGGCTGGCTCGCATCCACAGCAAACCACGCAAGCGATGTGTCATGAGATTGGTGCCGCTTTAGCCATGCTGCATGAGACGCTGCAAGTATTACAGCCTGCGGAAGAATATGGCGTACCTTTGTATCCATGGTCAGAAGTACGTGACCGTGAAATGCAGTTTATGCCCGGTGACGAAGCCAAGCTGATGAGCGATATTTGGCAGTCATATAGCGAATTACCGCTTGCGACCTTGCCAAAAGGCTTGTGTCATCTAGATATGTTTGCTGATAATACGCTGTGGAACTTATCGTTAAATAATATCCAAAAAGGTGAAGAGCGCCTCACAGGCTTGTTAGACTTTACCGAAGTCAGCGTCGAGCATTATGTGATGGATATTGCCATTACGATTAATGATTTTTGTACCACGTGGGGCGATGCTGAGCAAGGCGAGTCGGTGAATTTTGATCGCAGTAAAATGGTGGCTTTTTTGCAAGGCTATGAGTCAAAACGTCAGCTTGGCGAAGATGAAAAACGAGCGTTGCCTGTTATGCTGGCCAAAGCGGCGGTTATTTTTTGGCTATTGCGTTTAAACGTTATCCATTACAACCGTACCGAAGGGCGTACTGGCGATAATATCATGGTCAAAAACCCTGACCTGATGAAACGCCTTGCTGCTTATCATTGGTCACATGTTGAAAAAGCGCAAAATACGGTGTTTGTTTTAGAACACGCGCTTTATAAAGACGATGATAAAAACAACGATGTCGAAGATTTTAAATTAATCGGCGTATTTGCTACTGAGCAACAAGCGCAAGCAGCTATCAACCAATTAAAATCACAACCTGGTTTTAAAGAGTATCCAAACGGTTTTCATATTGATGCTTATCCGCTAAATCAAATTAACTGGTCATCAGGTTTTGACTTCTATTAAATTCATCTGTATTAACAAGACATTTAACTGTTTAAAAGGAATTTACCATGACCGATCAAGTTGATAACTGGCACAAACTGGCACGCTACGACACCAATATGCAAGGCGAGCTGCATGCCAATCTGCTGCGCAACAATGGCATTACCGTGTCCTTGCAACCGCTCAGTGCGATTCCCGGGATGAATTCTGGTGTCGTGCTGTGGGTAGAAAACACGGATTTGGCACAAGCCCAGCGTATCCTAGATGGTGTTGAAAGCGATGACAATACTGGGGCGGATTTGTTGGCTAGTATGAGTGATATAGAACTTGGTATTGTGTCAGGTAATCCGGTTAATCATGACGCAGCAGACAATCAATATAATAAAGGTGGTAACGCGTAAATGTGTCAACTCTTAGGAATGAACTGTAATACGCCAACCGATATTGGCTTTAGCTTCGCAGGTTTCCGCAAGCGCGGCGGTATGACAGACAGTCATGAAGATGGCTTTGGCATTGCGTTTTTTGAGCGTAGTGAGTGCGACTCAGAGCATGCTTCAACTGGTTTGCGTCTTTTCCATGATAATAAACCAAGCCATTTGTCACCCGTTGCTGATTTGGTTAATAATTATCCGATTAAAGCCATGAATGTTATCGCCCATATTCGTAAAGCCACCCAAGGGCAAAATTGTTTGGCGAATACTCATCCTTTTGTCCGTGAAGTCTGGGGCGAGCAGTGGGTATTTGCGCACAATGGGCAGATGAATAGCGAGTTTATTAAACGCTGTCAACGCTTGCAAGACAATGGTAACGCGTCACATTGCCAACCAGTCGGCACAACTGATTCTGAAATGGCGTTTTGTTATCTGGTCAATCGCCTAAAAAGCAGCTTTAAAACCCGACCTGACGACAAAACGCTGTTTAATTTTTTGACCATCCAATGTCGCTATCTGTCTGCTAATGGTTTGTTTAATTGCTTGATATCTAATGGCAAATGGCAATTGGCTTATGCCGGTAGCTTATTGTTTTATCTCACTCGTAAAGCGCCTTTTGGGGAAGCCAAACTGGCTGATGATGATTTGGCGATTAACTTTGGTGATGTGACCACAGATCAGGATAAAGTCACTATCTTAGTCACCGTGCCATTGACTGAAAATGAAAAATGGCAACAACTGGCGGTCAATGAATGTCTCATCTTCCAAGACGGCGAGATCCTCTTTAAAGACAGCCCAAGCCAGCGTAAGTTTTTGACGGTTGACGAAGGAATTGCGGTGGCACGGGCGGTTGGGGCGAGTGTTTAGGATGGTTGGCTTGTATTTTTAAATTGGTTGTTCCACTATGAAATTAATAGTTTAATAAAAATTAGGTGAAGCCATGTTAGGCAATGACATTCAAATAAAACAGCTAGTAGGTGTCGGTGATGTACATCTCAGTTTTCAACCTGACCAAAGAGTGTATTGTCTAATCGGTGAAAATGGCATTGGTAAGACCAGATGTTTAGAGGCTTTGTTTGCTTTATATTTTACTACCAATGAAATCCTTCATCCTAGCACTATGAGCGATGAGCTATTCACATTTGATAATATAATTGCTAACGGGCGAACATTTAATAATGTTTCTAATGAAAATTTGAAAGGTTTCGAAAGTCATGGTATGGCTGTAGTCATGATTGGAGCTTTGAATCGAGGCACAATCAAATATCATGAAGGTAATTTTGAAAAAAGTATTTTATCTTACGGTCCTCGCTTATCAAATTATCTTAGTACAAATCTTTCTGCATTAAATAGCAAAGAAATGCAGAGCATTGGGATGGGTGAGTTATTAAATCAATGGATAATTCAGCGTGCTCAATCTGCTAACCCTTATCAAGCTGTAGAAGATAATCGCGAAGTTGAAATTACCACGCTGCTAAATTTACTTAACAAAGTAGACGAGCGAATTGATAGTAAGTTTCTTGAAATATCAGGTAGCAATCGCGTATTTATCAAGGTAGCTGAACAGAAAACTGAGCTGTCTGAATTATCTAGTGGCTTTGCCTCAATACTAAAAATCATGCAGTCCATTATCGCAGGTTACAGTTATTTCACTAATGAAACCAATATCGCTCATGTCAAAGGGGTGGTCTTCATTGATGAAATAGAAAGCCATCTTCATACCAAATGGCAAGCGACTATTATTCCTACCTTGAAACGTCTATTCCCTAATACTACCTTTTATATCACTACTCACTCTGCTATTGTTTTGAGCCAGTTACAACATGGCGAAGCTTATGAGTTGTATCGTGATAAAGAAGATGGAATCGTAAAAACTGAGCTGATAGAGCATCCGAATAATGCTGCATTTGTAGACCTACTAAAAGATGCCTTTGATATTGATATCAATCGTCTTAAGCTGGCACGTGATAATGCGCCACAGCAAGCAGAAGCAAAGCAGATGCTTATCAGTTTATTAGATGAAAAAATTAAACAACTAGAGGCAGGGCAATGATGAGTGAAAGAGAACTATTGCTTGATGCCAATTATTTAATTTATTTACTAGAGGATAAGGTTGACGAAAATGACGCTAATCTTTTGCAAAAATTAAAGACTTTACGTGCTGAAATAGCTTCAAATAACGTCGAAGTAGTCATCACACCACTCATCCGTTATGAGTTTCTAAGATACTTTTTGTGGAAGAAAGGAGATGACGAGGTTAAAAGATATGTTAACGTGATGAACATGCTCACCACTTTAGATATCAGTCAAGATGTCGCAGATTTAGCTGCTGACTTATACCGACTAGATAAATTTATTGCCAACGAAAATAATGTCAATAAAAATATTGATAAACGTCAGTTTGATATATTTCATTTTGCTACGGCTAAGGTTAATGATATCGAATTGCTATCTAATGACAAGCACTTGCCGCAGCTTGAGAAGCTATATACTCTTTACGAAGGAAAACTAATTTAGTTTCTAACTCAAGTACACCCCACAACACCTCTTAAATTTTTCACCAGAGCCGCAAATACACGGCTGTTTTTGGCTGACAGACATTGAAACGGTTGGATCTAAGAAGTACCAACGCTCATCATTATTGATTTTGTCTGTCATCTTCACAAAGGCAGACAACTCATGATGTGCTTGCAAATCCTCATTTGTCTTGAAATAAGCCTTAAACTCAACCTGCGCATGGCGTTTACCGAGCTTTGGTGTATGCGCTACGATTTCTAATCCTGCCCAATCTGTTTCTTTTGCCCAAGACTCAATCGCCTGAATATCTAGCAATTTTTGCTGCGCAGGTAGCGTGGTCTTGACGATGTATTCTGGCTTGACCAATACAAAGGCGCTATAGCGCGTGCGCATGAGACGTTCGGCTGTCTCCGCTTTTATACCATCTGCTTTGCCAACCTCACCAATATAAAGAGCATCATTATAAACAGCCTCATGATACGGCTGACAGCAGTCTTGATAAAGTAGCGGTGAGCTTATAACGTTTGAGGGTGGGTTAATTTGGCAAGGGCAGGTTTGTAGGGAAGTCGACATTATTTACTCGAGTTGTTATTCATTTTTTAACAGTTCTATAAATTTCAATTTAGCCAGTTTTTTATCAATTCTGGCCATAGACCGAGTTTTAGCTTTGCCCAAGGTGCTGGGTCACGTAATTGCTGCCAAAATTCATCGAAAGGCGGTGCAAAGTATATTAATAATGCAAGGATGACATACAGCAGCAGATACCACCACTTATCTTTATGCTGATAAAACTTCATCGCCGTACCCGATGAGCGCTTCATTTTCATATTTGATAAATTGACGCTATATAGCTCATCTAATGCCAAATGTACCATGGCACCGCCGAATAAAAACAAACCGTAAAACCAGCTGGCAGTCAGGGGAAGGTGCAAGCCATAATAGCTTAAGCAGCTCAGTCCCAGCCCCAGTATCGCCATGTAAGGAACGGAATGAATGACACCGCGATGTACCGTCATATTGGTAAAGATAGCGAACACCACGTAACGCATAAAGCCGTAGCCAACTAGCCATAAGGCTATTAGCGCCAGTAAACTCAGCTCATTGCGCCAATGCATCACCAAACCAAAGGCAAAGATAAACGAGATAATATTAAAACCCAGCTTAATCGGTGTCGAATGATCAGAATCCAAATCAGGCAACAGCCCACCGATGGTACCAAGCGCCACGCACATCAAAAACCCTGAATCATCAATCAATCCTGCTTTATAAACCGCGAGACTCATCGTACCACTGGCCATGAATGCGACATTTAAGTGGGTATTAAAATTTGCCATAAAGAGTTGCCATAAAATATCGCTAAAGAGGGTGTTTAGAGCTGCCTATCTAGCAGCAAAAAAGCGCTCTATGATACCATAGACAAGCCCTACGTCTAATAGAGATAGTGAACATGACCGCCACTGATTTACCTGCCAAACCTTATTCAACGGCTTCTTCTGAAGCGCCTATAATCAGTCTCTCTACACGCGCCGGCAGTGTTGACAAAAGCTTTGCTAAGATTGATTGGCAAGCACCGTGGTTGGCTCATTTACAGCAGTTAGACTATATCAATAGAGCCATCACACAGCTCAGTGGCTTAAATAATGAGCCTGCTCAGACAGATAAAGTCGAACATACACCTGATATTCTCGCTAAGGTTTTAAATACCGCATTACAGCAACAGGCGGAAGGCCTACAGCAGTCATTGCCACAAACCAAACCTGCGCTCAATAATCAGGCGCAAACCTTACAATTCGTCTCGCAAAATGCGTTGCCAGAAGGCGAAGCGTACGAGCGCTTTATCGCCACGACAGGCAATATCCCGACACGTGATAACTTGCATGATTTATTTAACGGCAGTATTTGGCTGACTTTTCCAAAGACTAAAGCGCTGCTTAATTATTATCATATGGCGGAGATTGCCCAGCAGGGGATTGGTGCTAGCCGAGGACGCGTCCGCGATACCATCACCGTATTTGATGAAAATGGGGCGGTACTAGTGACGTCTGAGCCGCGTATTGGCGAGGCTTTGATTAATTTCGATTGGCAGGCAAGTTTGATAGAGCCGCGCGCGCAGTGGGACAATCCACAACAACTGAATAGTCAGTCTCGGGCTGCGGTTTATGTTTTTGGTCATGCACTGCTTGAGCAATTGATAAAACCGCGCAAACCTTTATGTGCGCACAGTATCGTCATCCTTGTGCCGCAAGATTTTTTTGCCTTGCCGCTATCTGCACGCATGGTCTATCTAGATGGCAAAATTGCTCAATATATGGATAAATTGCTGTCACAAGATAATGTCACACCGCGCCAGCTGGCTCCCTTGCCTATTTTGGGCGTGCCACATTTTTGGGCAGAAAATGCTGATATGAGCTTTTATGAAGATAACTATGTGTTTCGTCATGGTCGCCGTCAAAAGAAAAAGTGAAAAATCATTGAACACCTTATTAATAAACCGCTAAGCGGCTGTTACGTTTACGATTGTGCCACGATTTGACACCGTCTAGGCGTTAACAAAGGGCTCTAAATTTGTTATGGTGAAGGGGAGTCGTTATAAACGACGGAAACACTATTTATCTTTTTCTTTGATTCCAGTGGTCAGTCGATGCAAATTTTATCAGCCTTTTTTCTTTAAGCTCATAAATTCAAAGTTAATCTAGCCACCAGTTATAACAATAAATTCATAACAATCTACCCAGTAGATAAGGAAGCTACCATGAGTGATATCTTTAACGTAAAAGACACCTTGTCGGTCGATGGCAAGGAACATTCCTACTACAGCCTGCCTGAGCTAACCAAAACCTATAGCAATATCAGTAAGCTGCCATATTGCATGAAAGTCGTATTAGAAAACCTATTGCGTAACGAAGATGATGGTCAGTCTGTGGGTAAAAACCACATCGAAGCCGTCGCCAATTGGGACGCAGGTGCTGAAGCGTCAAAAGAAATTGCCTTTATGCCTGCTCGCGTCGTCTTGCAGGATTTCACTGGCGTGCCATCGGTCGTCGATTTGGCCGCCATGCGTGATGCCGTGGTTGAGCTGGGTGGTAAAGCCGAGCAAATTAACCCGTTTATTCCCAGTGAACTGGTCGTCGATCACTCGGTACAAGTCGATGCTTATGGCCGCGAAGATGCGCTAGATTTGAACGAAAAGATCGAATTTAAGCGTAATAATGAGCGCTATGAGTTCTTGCATTGGGGTCGTAACGCCTTTGAAAACTTTGTCGTCGTACCACCAGCGACCGGTATTGTCCATCAGGTTAACCTTGAGTATTTAGCTCGTGTGGTGATGGCCGCTGATGTCAACGGTGAGCTTACTGCCTATCCTGATACAGTATTTGGTACTGACAGTCATACCACCATGATTAATGGTATTGGTGTGCTTGGTTGGGGCGTGGGCGGTATTGAAGCAGAAGCGGCCATGCTTGGTCAGCCATCATCGATGCTGATTCCACAAGTCGTTGGTTTTGAGATGACGGGTAAATTGACCGAAGGCGTCACCGCCACGGATTTGGTATTGCGTGTGGTTGAAATGCTACGTGCCCATGGTGTGGTAGGTAAGTTTGTCGAATTCTACGGTGAAGGCCTGCACAGCATGCCGCTTGCCGATCGTGCGACGATTGCCAATATGTCACCAGAATATGGCGCAACTTGTGGTATTTTCCCAATTGACCAAATGGCGATTGATTATCTGCGTCTATCAGGCCGCGACGAAGCGCAAATTGAGCTGGTCGAAAAATATGCCAAAGCACAAGGCATGTGGCACGATGCCGACACCCCAGCGGCGACCTATTCAAGCAATTTGCATCTAGACTTGTCCTCAGTACAGCCTGCGCTGGCTGGTCCTAACTTGCCACAACAGCGTATCAACTTGTCTGATATGCACGAAAAATTTGGCGAAACGCTAGAAAAAATGACCAAAGATCGCAAGTCGGAAGTTGAAGGTAAAGTACGCTTTGACCAAGAAGGTGGTGAGCAAGAGCAAGCCGAGACCTTGGCCGCAAAGCCAAAGGTCAATAGTAATCAAAATGATGGATATCAGCCTGCCAATGGGGTTTTCTCTACTGTTAAAATTGATGAGACAGACCACAAGTTGCGTGATGGCTCAGTTGTGATTGCCGCCATTACCTCTTGTACCAACACCTCAAACCCTGCGGTGATGATTGGTGCAGGTTTGGTTGCCAAAAAAGCAGCTGCTAAAGGTCTAAAGGCTAAGCCTTGGGTCAAAACCTCATTAGCACCTGGTTCTAAAGTTGTTACTGATTACCTAGAAAAAACCAAACTGATGGATGAGCTGGAAAAAACAGGCTTTTACTTGGTCGGTTATGGTTGTACGACTTGTATCGGTAACTCAGGACCGCTCCTCGAATCAATCGAAAAAGGTATTGAGGATAATGACTTAGTCGCAGCGGCTGTATTGTCTGGTAACCGTAATTTTGAAGGTCGGATTCACTCGCATGTCAAAGCCAGTTATTTAGCATCACCACCGTTGGTCGTTGCCTATGCACTAGCCGGTACAGTCGATATCGATCTGACGACTCATCCGCTAGGACAGGATCAAGATGGCAATGATGTATTCCTAAAAGACATCTGGCCAACTTCAGAAGAAATTAACGAGTTAATTGCCAACAATATCGATGCTGATATGTTCCGCAAAAACTACGGCGAAGTGTTCGACGGTAGTGCAGCGTGGAACGCAATTAGCTCAGCGGATAGCCAGCTGTATCCATGGGATGAAGGGTCAACCTATATCAAAAACCCACCGTTCTTTGATGGTATGACCATGGAGCCAGAAGGCATTCCTGATATCGAAGGCGCGCGTATTTTAGGTCTATTTGGTGACTCAATCACCACCGATCATATTTCACCAGCAGGTAATATCGATCCAGACTCACCAGCAGGTAAGTACTTGCAAGAGCGCGGTGTGATGGAAGCAGACTTCAACAGCTATGGCTCACGCCGTGGTAATGATGCAGTCATGACTCGTGGTACCTTTGCCAACATCCGTATCAAAAATACCATGATGGGCGGTAAGGAAGGCGGCTATACCTATTACTTCAAGGGTGACAGCGCGACGCTACAAGATGGTGAAGAAATGGCCATCTATGATGCCGCGATGAAGTATAAAGAAGACAAGCGTCCGCTCGTTGTTCTTGGCGGCGCGGAGTATGGTTCTGGTTCTAGCCGTGATTGGGCAGCCAAAGGTACTATTTTGCTCGGTGTCAAAGCGGTATTGACCAGCTCATTTGAGCGTATTCACCGCTCGAACCTAGTGGGCATGGGCGTGTTGCCATTGACCTTTAAAGAAGGTGAAAACGCTGAGACTTACAAGCTTGATGGTTCAGAAGTCATCAGCATTAGTGGTCTCGATAATGGTGAGAGCAAAACTGCCAAAGTCACTGCTACTCGCGCTGATGGTTCAACTGAAACCTTTGAGGTTAACGTCGGTCTACAAACGCCAAAAGAGCGCGAATACGTGCGTCATGGCGGCGTGTTGCACTATGTACTACGCCAATTAGCAGCAGAGAGTAAAGACGCTGCTTAATGGTTAATTAAAGTTAGAATCATATAAAGCCCAGTCTCCTTAATATAGGGGACTGGGCTTTTTTATTGGGTGAGAAGGAATAAGTAAGTATTGGGAAGTTTATTTCATTGAATTATCTGAAGTTCTCATTCCAATTCTCTTTAAATACTTTATGTCCTCTACTCTTTATTCCAACTTGCTTAACCTTTGTCAGTCAACAATTTAACGCCCAGTCCCATAAATACGACACCGCTGATTTTGTTCAAGACAGACTCAATGGCAGGGTTTTTTCTTAGGTTTTCGCTGAACTTTGACGCCAATAATGTCAAACACGAGCACCATATCAAACCCGTGGTGGCAAAGGTCAGCCCCAATACCAAAAATGACAACATGCTATGAGCATAACTGGGGTCGATAAACTGAGGAAAGAAAGCGACAAAAAACAAAGCCACTTTGGGGTTAAAGGTATTGGTGAGCACCCCTTGTTTGTATATCTGCCAATAATTGAAAGGCTTCATAGTTGCAATGTTTTTGTGGTCTTGCACGTTATTCGTTATCAAAGGTGCTTGTTTACTTGTTAGCATCTTAAAGCCTAAATAACACAAGTAGCTGGCACCAATATATTTGACGATCATAAATGCTATTGGGGAATTGGCCAATAATACTGATAGACCTAGCGCCGCTAATAAAGTATGAATCAACGCACCGGAAGTCACGCCTAGTACTGAATAAAACCCAGCTTTTTGCCCTTGTGAGACACTACGAGTAATGATGTACATGGTATCCGAACCAGGTGTTAGGTTTAATAAAATGGCGGCAGCGATAAATCCTAGATAATTTTCAATACCAAACACAACAAGCACCTCCCTTTGATGGCTCTAGATATCCCTATGTTATAGAGTGTTTATATATTTTATAAGTTTTTTATAGGGTAGATAGTAGTGAGCTTAAGTTGAATTAGCAAGAACACCCATCTTTCGTCAAATCCTATCACGCCGGACATCCATAAAATCAATCTTGTTCAAACCAATCTCATTCAAACCAAGTTATCCCAATCATTACAAACCTGCGCTACATTCAAATTTTCGTCTTGCCAAAACTCAAGAAGTCTTGCCTATTTCTTGATATCTATCCCGCAAAAATACATAAAAACAGCATCTCTAAAGCCATTAAAGCGTTATCATCACGATATTTTTTATGACTTAACCAACCCAGTCAACACCGCTACATAAATAGCCTGCCAAATTGAGTGAACCATGACTAGACGCGACCTTATTACCTTCTTTGTGCTTTCCTTTATGTGGTCGCTCTCATTTATATTTTATCGAGTGGGCGTCCCTGAGTTTGGCTCGTTGGCGTTTGCCAGCCTACGGGTGATATTTGCAGGCTCCATCATGGTGGTCTTTTTATTGCTCAGCCCAAAAGACCGAGTGGGTATTCTTAAAAAATGGAAAATGCTTACTATCGTCGGATTATTCTCAGCCGCCATTCCCTTTACATTGTTTTCATTTTCAGCACAGTCAGTGAATGCGGGGGTGTTAGCAGTACTTAATGCTGCTGTACCGATGATGAGCGGCTTTATTGCCAGTACCTTTTTTAATGAAAAGCTCGCTAAAAAGCAAATATTAGGCTTAGTGATTGGGATTATTGGCGTAGTGATTTTGATGAGTGAGAACTTGTTTGGTGAGCAAGGAGCACAAGATCTAAGCTCAACGCTACTACCAATGGGGTACGCTTTACTTGGGGCAGTAGGATATGCAGTAGGCGCTAATGTTACTAGGAACTACTTAGAAGACCTCTCGCCGATTGCGATCACTGCAGGTTCGCTCATTATCGCCAGCCTAGTCATGCTACCTATAGCTGTTTATAATTTTCCGTATGGCGCAAGTATTAGCGCAAAAGCGTGGCTATCCGTGATTTGTATTGGGGTGTTTTCGACCGCCATTGCCCTTATCTTTATGAACCAGTTGATCAAAAATATCGGCCCGATGCGCGCGACCAGTATTACGCTGGTTATCCCTATTTTTGCGATATTTTTTGGTTATATCTTGCTTGGCGAAGCACTGGATATCGGCGCGATCATTGGCTCAGTCGTGATCTTGTTTGGCACTTATTTATCATTAAACTTGTCATTAAAAGGCTTGGTCAAGTCGTAAACTGCTTTATCGGACAGGCTAAAGGTTTGTCCGATAAACGCTCAAGCGATGAATGGTATAGTCGGTTCAATATAATTTGGATACAAGGAAGACGAGTGAAAGTACTGCAAATAGTAGGCTAAGCGAGACTGACACCGTATCTGAGTTGTATAGGATTGACTATATTTGAAGTAAGTTGCAACAAGCCATTATAAAAACGACAGACGTAAAAAAGCCCAGTCGCCGTATGATGACTGGGCTTTTATATTGTTCGCTTATTAGTCTTACCTGATGCTTAAAGGTACTAAGCAAAAGTGCTAATAAGTGACGCCGTATAGTGGCGTCCCCAGGGGGATTCGAACCCCCGTTACCGCCGTGAAAGGGCGGTGTCCTAGGCCTCTAGACGATGGGGACGCATAGAGTGTCATAACCAAATGGCTACAACGGTACTTCACAATATCAGAGAGCTTATCTATTAATAGAGCAAGCCTTGCCTAGGTGCTGATATCGTCCTACTAGCGAGTATTTATTCTAAAGTTTCAGTAAACTGAGCTTTGTCGTAAATAGTATGGTGGAGCTAAACGGAGTCGAACCGTTGACCCCTTGCATGCCATGCAAGTGCTCTACCAACTGAGCTATAGCCCCTCGCTAAGAGTGTGCGTATTTTAGGTAACAGCAGCAGTCTTGTCAACCGCTATTTTCAAAATAATCGATAAATATGCGAAAAAAAGCGTTTAAAGCGGATTTAGCTACTTAATAAGCCTAAATTAGCGTGGATTTTGCTGACTAGCAATCTCTTTAATGGCTTTATCGGTAAAGAATTCTTCTTCGGTGCCATCTAAAAAAACAATAGCAGCACATTCTGTGGGGATATATTGCCCGCCTTTTTGTTGTACTGTGCTGATACCTTTAAAGCCTATAATCTCAGACTCATTTAATCGCGCTGATTTATTATAATCAGAGTAAGTCGTATATATCCACTTTAGATCTTCAAAATCTTGACCCTTTGTCAGGGTGAGTTTGGCATCATAAAGCTCTTTTACGATGGTATCATAGTATTTCTGCGCTTCTTTTAGGGTGTTGAAGACATAATCTTTACTTTCTATCGTGACGGTTTTGGCGGCCATATTTGTTTCCAATTCGTATGTTTAATAGTATGAGAGTAGTAATACTGACTAAAAATGAAAAAGGGTCAGAACTGGCATGACCCTTTCAAATTCAAAATTTCAGCTAATTTATTATTCGGCAGAGAAGCTATTCAGCCGCCAAAAAGTCTGGCAACTCAGCCGCTTGTTTCTCTAGTTTTTTAAGCTTCTTTTTACCCAAGCCGCCTAGTACATCAACCGCATGACGCAAGCGCGTCAACGTCATATCAGCACCGATAATCGCCATAGAGTTCATGACGGGTGTCGATGAGGTGCTACCAGCGATAGCGATAAAGAACGGTGCCATAAAGTCACGCATCTTAATATCGAGATGAGCCGAAAGCCCTTTTAAAGTGGCGTAGATATTTTCTTCTGACCACGTTGGCAAGACTTCTAGCTGCCATAATGACAGCTGAAGCATCTCGATAATTTGCTCAGGTGTCAATGATTTATGGGTAAAGCTTTCGGCATTAATATCCGGGAGGTTTTGAAAATAAAAGCCGCCCCAATTGACTGCATCAGACAGTAGTTCGATACGTGGCTGAATGGCTGCTGCGATAGCCGTTAATTTATCGCTATTACTTGCCCAGTCGAGGATTTTATTTTTTAGCTCTTCAGGAGTAAGTGCACGTAGCCATTCGCTATTGACCCAATTAAGTTTCTCAATGTCGAAAATAGGGCCACCAAGCGATACACGCTGAATATCAAAGCTGGCAATCATCTCGTCCAAGGTGAATTTTTCTGCTTCGTCAGGCATGGAGTAGCCCATACGTCCAAGGTAATTCAGCAAAGCTTCAGGTAGCACGCCAGCATCACGATAGTAGGTGATAGAGGTTGGGTTTTTACGTTTCGACAGCTTTGATTTATCTGGGTTACGTAACAGTGGCATATGGCAAAGAACCGGCATCTCCCAACCAAAATACTCATAAAGTAGCTGATGCTTCGGTGCAGAGTTCAGCCATTCCTCACCACGTAGTACATGGCTGATATCCATCAAGTGGTCATCGACAACGTTGGCTAAATGATACGTTGGCATGCCGTCAGTTTTGAGAAGCACTTGCATATCGACTTGGGTCCAAGGAATCTCAACGGTACCGCGCAGCATGTCATGTACTTGGCAGATGCCTTCAGTGGGTACACGCATACGAATTACGTGAGGCATGCCTGCTGTAAGAAGTCCAAGAGTCTTCTCAGAGCTTAAATGTGCACAGCGACCGTCATAACGTGGCGTCTCGCCATTGGCCATTTGCTCAGCACGCATGGTGTCTAGATCTTCACTGGTACAAAAGCAGCGGAACGCATGATCGTTTTCTATCAGCTGCTCAGCGTGTTTTTTGTAAATATCGCTACGCTCGCTCTGACGATAAGGCGCGTGCGGACCGCCGATGTCTGGACCTTCCGCCCAGTCAAGGCCGACCCAACGCAGCGCATCCAAAATCATTTTTTCAGATTGCTCCGTTGAGCGTGTTTGGTCGGTGTCTTCGATACGTAAAATAAACTCGCCGCCATGGGCTTTAGCGAAGGCTAAATTAAATAGGGCGATATAAGCAGTGCCGACATGAGGAAAGCCAGTCGGTGAGGGTGCAATGCGGGTACGAACAGGGCGTGTGCCGCTAGTAGAAGTCGATGGTTGCATCATAAAAATCTCAGAATAGGGTAGTTAATGAATAGGGCAGTGAAAAATGCTAATCAAAGCTTTGAACAAAAAATACGGATGAAACAATAGCCGTCAAGGTAGAAAAATAGCGTAAAATATAGCGCTAGTATAACAGAGAGATGGGATATTTTTAATGAAAAGCCCTTCTAGCGCTTGACTACAGATGTATCCTTGCGATAATAATGCTAGGCAAGGCATAACTTGTTTATTTTCATCCGATTTTTTACTATTACTGGCCACGATGGTCGTCATCTACTGAGTTGTTTGTGTCATTATCAAAATCTAAGCCAAAGCCAAATGTTAACGCCAGTCCTGCTGCTACCGATAGCGCTGAGTCAGTGGTTAGCCGATCTTCTGTGGAAGACATTTCTGCGCAAGATTCTAGTCAAGGCCATAAAGTGTCGGATGAATTAAGTTTTGTCCACGATGCTGTGCTGCTACAAGAAGCGGTCGCGGCGGTGTTGGGTGTCAAATCACTGCCCAAGCAAACCGGCGACGCAGGACAAAACAGTGACAACCAAAGCAGCTTACGAATGAGCGGCATCTACGTCGATGCAACCTTTGGCCGTGGTGGCCATAGCCGCTTGCTATTAAGCCAGCTGGCTGACGATGCCACCTTGATTGTGTTTGATAAAGACCCAACAGCCATTAGTGTTGCGCGCGAACTAGCAAATACCGATAGTCGCGTAAAAGTGGTGCATGACAGCTTTGCGACCTTGACGGACAGCTTAGCCGCTATGGGTATCACTGAGGTCGATGGTCTGATGGCAGATTTGGGCATTTCTTCACCGCAAATTGATGATGGTAGTCGCGGTTTTAGCTTTATGCGCGATGGTGCGGTCGATATGCGCATGGATACCAGTCGTGGTCAATCCGTCGCTGAATGGCTTGCCAAAGTCGATGATGAAACCTTAGCCAATGTGCTTTATGAGTTTGGCGAAGAGCGTCACAGCCGTCGTATTGCACGTGCAATTAAGCAGATGGACAGTTTTGAGTCCACACTTGAGCTGGCAGAAGTGATAAAAGTGGCGCATCCAAACTGGCAGCGTGGTAAGCATCCAGCGACGCAGAGCTTTCAGGCGATGCGTATCTTCATTAACAATGAGCTTGGCGATGTCGATGATTTTTTAGCACAAAGCATCCCGATTCTAAAGTCAGGCGGGCAGCTGGCGGTCATTAGCTTTCATTCATTAGAGGATCGCCGCATTAAGCAGTTTTTGCAGCGTCATAGTAAAGGGCAGTATCCAGAAGACGAGAATTTGCCGATGCCGCCTAAGCGTCCGCGTTATTTTAGCAAGCCTAAACGCGTGGGCCCTAGCAAAGATGAGGTGAGTCAAAATCCACGCTCACGTAGCGCATGGTTACGCATGGCGACTCGTACCGATACTGAGTATCAACAGACGCTATAGCAGTAAAAGCGTTTTTAGCTCATTTAGATCGCTATCAGTTGAATTCAGGACACACCCTAGTATGCTGTTTAGTGAATGTGACTAAATGTCTTAATGTTTACGCAACTGTTAAAAAGCTGTAAATATTATCTGCTAGGCTCAGCAGCTAGTTTTTTGTTTATGTCTGCGCTAATTTAGCGATGATCATTAGCTATTATTTTCTTTGTCAGCTTAGAGTAGAAGACAGTTATAGTCAGTAAAAAGTAATATCGAACCATCACGCACTGCTGATATCTATTTTTCTGGCTTGCTGTGCCTGCGCAGACAGAGGCGACAAAAAATTGATATCAGCAATAGCATCGCGTTTTTAGGATATTTTGATTATAGCTTGTAGAGTAAATGTCAATCATAGCGGGTTTTTATGGCTATCATTGCACAGCGCGTTTGGTTTTATTTTTATTGAGGGTACTGATCAGGGATGAGATTTTTATAACCCTTATACAGTCGCCGCTCTTTTATATTTGAAGTTTACTTTTTTGAGATCGTCATGGCAATATCTGACAAACCTGCAAACCGTCGCGCCGCAATGGCCAATACCACTGATGTTGGCGAGCTATTCGTGCGCCGCTTTAATGTGGTCAGCATTTATGTGGCGGTGTTGTTGCTATTGGCAGCAGCCATCGTCTGGAGCGGTATCAAAACGGCTGAGGAAGTGCAGCAATATCATCAGGATTATAGAACCTTGCAAGACATGAAAAAACAAGAACGCAAACTGCAAATTGAGCACCAGCGCCTATTAATTGAACAGCAAACCTTTAGTGCCACACCGCAAATTGCCAGTCGCGCCGTTGCCGAGCTTGGTATGTTTTCACCCACTCTCAAGGATAAGCTGATCATTCAGCCGGGTGCGGCCGTCGCATTGGCACCAGCCCAGCCAACTAGCGCAGAGCTGATTAGAGCCAATGATTCAGACGTTGTCGAAACCGATGCTCCCGTGAGCGACGCCAATCTTGCGGAGGCAGGACAATGAGTGATAAAAAGCCAAACGCCAATGGTGGTAAAACATCAGCAAAAAACCCCAGCAAAAAACCCGCCAGTGGCAAAGTAACCAAACCATTACGCCGAGCCAGTGCTGCTAAATCTGGGCAAACTGACAGCAAATCTTCAGACAATCGCAAAGCCAAGCTCTTTGGTCGCCTCAAAAAGAATGAAGATCAAGGCGCGTATACCAGTGTCAAAAACCGTAAAAAAATTGTATTTAATAAGGCCACTGGTGCCTCCTCTCGTGGCGGCTTTGAGTATGACAAAAACCGATTCCGTACCGTTTGGGGCGTGGCGCTTGTGGTGTTGGCGCTACTGATAGGGCGTGCCTACTATATTCAAGTGGCTAACGCACAGTTTTATCAAGATAAAGGTGACGAGCTTATCACCAGCGTACGGACGCAAAAGTCCTATCGCGGTATGATTACCGATCGCAATAATTTACCCTTAGCTGTTAGTGCGCCGCTTGCGACTGTCTCCTTTAGTCCGCATGATTATTCGCGCGAATACTATGAGCTTAAACGTATCAAAATTACCAATCCGAATAGTCCACAGTTACAAGCGCGTATGCAAAAACGTCTGGATAATATGGATCTGACTCGGCTGGCAGCGGCCGCCAACATTCCGGTCAGTGAGCTAAAGAAAGTCACTGCTGTCGATGACAGTATTGATGTGACTGATGAAGAAGCGGTAAAAGCCGCCCTGCCATCGGGCGCAGGCTCGCATTATTTGCCACTACTCAACAAAGTCACGCCTGAAATAGCCGAAAGTGTTAGCTCGCTTGACTTCCCGGGCGTGTATGAGAAAAACTTCTTTCAGCGTTATTATCCGCAGCCACAACCAAACTCGCAGCTGTTGGGTTTTATGGGGCAAAATGCCAACGATCCTGAAGGTGGTTACGAAGGACGGGCAGGCATAGAGCGTCAATTCGAAAAAGAGCTGGCGGGTGATGATGGTAAAGTACTGGTACTCAAAGACGCCAAACAAAACAGCCTAAAAGAGATTAAACAGATTGAGCCAGAAATACCTGGCAAAGATGTGGCGTTGACCATTGATTCGCGTCTACAGTATCTGCTCTATAAAGAACTAGAGAAAGTAGGACGTGTGCAAAAAGCGCGCTGGTCAACTGGTATGGTCGTCGATGTACAAACTGGCGAAGTGTTGGCACTATCGACATGGCCATCATTTAACTCCAATAACCTGAATGAGATGACTGGTGAAAACCAGCGTAACCGTGCGCTCCTCGATGTATTTGAGCCGGGTTCAGTCATGAAGCCATTTACCGTGGCTGCGGCTCTCAATTCGGGCAAATACACACCGACTACTTTAATTGATACCAATCCGGGTTCAATTCGTGTGCGTGGCTATACCATTCGTGATCATAATAATTTGGGCACCATCAATCTTGCCACACTCTTACAAAAATCAAGTAACGTGGCCTCGACCAAGATAGCCTTATCTTTGCCCGCTGATGCCATTACCAATATGCAAAAGCAATTTGGATTCGGTGCAAAGACACCGCTACAGTTCCCAGCGGAAGGCAGTGGGCTTGTGGTTACACCGGAAGAAAAAGAGACCTCACGTCGTGCAACGATCAGTTATGGTTATGGTATGGAGGCGACTGTAGCGCAGGTGGCGCAGGCTTATTCGGCATTAGCGGCAGGCGGAGTCATGCATCCTCTAACCTTGGTTAAGAGCGACAAAGTACAACCAAGCAAACGCATCATGGCGCACGAACAAGCCATGTCGATTGTCCAGATGTTAGAGAGCGTCACCGAAGAGGGTGGTACCGCCAAAGCAGCGGCGATTGATGGCTATCGAGTGGCGGGTAAAACAGGGACGTCGCGTCGTATCAACCCAAAAGGTGGTTATTATACCGATCAGTATCGCAACGTCTTTGCGGGCATGGCACCAGCATCAAACCCAAGACTGGTCGGTGTTATCTTAGTGGAAGACCCTCGAGGGCTGCATTATGCTGGTCTGACAGCGGCGCCAGTATTCCATAACGTCATGAAAGAAGCGCTACGTCTCTATAATGTGCCATTAGATAAACCCTTAAAAACTGAAGCCCAGTAGGCATGGATATGGATATTTACGTATTCAGCTATTAATGATTTGATTTGTTTTAACCGATTAGGATTTGCTCATGACCATGCTCAACTCATCGCTGACCAGTGCCACTGTTACCCTGCAACAGCTTATAAATGCTAGCAATTGTAATAGTCATCATCTAGCGCAGGCATTATCAGCAATGAGAATAGCAGCAGATAAAACATTAACGAACCAATCAGCCTCCAATCAACGACTTACGCTTGTCAATTTACCGTTTCAGCAGTTTCGTTTAGACAGCCGTCAGGTAGCGTCAAACGACGTGTTTGTACTACTAAAGAGCCATACACCAAACTGCCAAAAAAGCCGTGATTACCTTTATCAAGCCGCTAAAAATGCGGCTTTTATCCTATCAGAAATCGATCCTATCGCCTTGCTTGCCACGGCTAATGTGCCGCCACATGCTAATATTGAATTGATTGATAATGCTCAAGCTACGGCGCAGCAGCAATTAGATTCCTTGCCTTGCCCCGTCGTATACGCGCCCAACATCCGTGACTTTTTGGGTGACTTAATTCAAGCGCGTTTGCAGCATCAGCAGCCCGTAACATTACCAGCAGTGGTGGCGGTGACGGGCACCAATGGCAAAACCACCATCAGTCAACTGGTGGCGCAATTAACCCAGCTGACTGGCATGAGCAGCGCCGTCATGGGTACGGCAGGTAATGGTAGGCTTGGCACTTTGGTACAAGCCAGTCATACCACGGGCGATGCCTTAGCGGTTCAGCAATTTCTATATCAAATGGGTCGCGAAGGGGCACAGCTACTGGCGTTAGAGGCCAGCTCACATGGTTTGGATCAGCAGCGTTTGCAAGGCATGCCGGTGTCGGTGGCAATTTATACCAATCTTAGCCGTGACCACTTAGACTATCATGCCGATATGGCAGAGTACGCGGCAGCCAAAGCCAAACTGTTTGATAAAGCCCACTTCCCAGATTTGACTCACGCCATTGTCAACATCGACGATGAGCATGCGCAGATTATGCTGGATACCGCCCATGCTAGTGAATTGACGGTTTGGACCTATAGTTTGGATGCTACAAAAACGGCTACCTTTGTCGCTGCTAAAATTAAGCCCAGCTTACAAGGTGTCGAGATTAGCCTGCGTACAGATTTTGGCGATGGTAACGTTAATAATTTAGATATCGTCAGTCCATTACTTGGACGTTTTAACGTGGCGAATTTGCTTGCGGCTATGGCAGCTGCCGTAGCTTTAGAGATCAGTTTGGAGCGTATTGCGCCAGTCGTGCCACAGCTACAAGGTGCCGTAGGTCGTATGCAACGTGTGCCATCTAATGATGGTTGTTTTATCGTTGATTATGCGCATACGCCCGACGCCTTAAGTCAGGTATTAGCCAGTCTTAAAACCCATTGTAAGGGTCAATTATGGGCGGTATTTGGCTGCGGTGGCGACCGTGATGCTGGCAAGCGCCCATTGATGGCGCAAGCGGGGCTGGCAGGCGCGGATCAAGTGATTCTAACGGCAGACAATCCTCGCACTGAAGATCCACAGGCGATTTTGCAAGATATGCAAGCAGGTATGAGTGCGGAGCAATATCAGCGTACCCATATCGAACCAGCACGGCAAAAAGCGATTGAATATGCCGTCAATCAAGCGGCTACCGATGATATTGTGGTCATCGCTGGCAAGGGTCATGAGACTTATCAAGAAATCAATAATGTCCGTTATGATTTTGACGACAGTATTATTTTACAAAACGCCCTAGAGCATGCTGGCCGCGTATAAAAAAGTGCTGTCTGAGTGTTTAGCAACACTAATTTTTAATAATATTTATAAGTTTTAACATGCAGTTATAAAAAATAAGTAATCATCATATAAGGTAATCACTACTATGACAGCCGACAACGATAACACCATACAGTCGCAAGGGCTGTATGTCTGGCAGGCAGGTAATCTGCTTACAGCAACAGCGGCGCTTGATAGTCACTGGCAGCTAGATGCAGGACAGCTAAGTGAAGAACAAGCAGGATCGAGCAATGATGTTACGAGCACGCGCATTGCCACTGATACCCGCACGATAAAATCCGGTGATATCTTTTTGGCCTTAACGGGTGACAATTTTGACGGTCACGATTATATCGCTACTGCTATGAAACAAGGTGCGGTTGCTGCTATCGTCTCACGGCCAATCTCTACCAATATCCCGCAGCTAGTCGTGAGCGATACCCGTTTAGCGCTAGGGCAATTGGCTGCGTATCGTCGTCAACAGCATCAAAATTTAACCGTCATTGCTATTACTGGCTCTAGTGGTAAGACCACCTGTAAAGAGATGCTTGGAAGTATCTTCGGCAGATTAGCACCGACGCTCATCACTCGTGGCAATCTCAATAATGACTTGGGTGTACCGATGATGCTGCTCGAATTATCCGATCACCATCGCTATGCCATCTTAGAGTTGGGCGCCAATCATATTGGTGAGATTGCCTATACCACTGAGATTGTCCGTCCGGATGTGGCTTGTATTCTGAACATCGGCACGGCGCATCTGGGTGAGTTTGGTAGCCGCGAAGGGATTTGCCAGACCAAGGCAGAGATTTATCATACCTTGAATGATGCACAATTTGCGATCGTTCCAGATAAAGATGACTTTACCAATCAATTACGCCGTATTGCTGAAAAGCATACCTCACATGTCATTGGCTTTGGTAATACCGATGTCAGCGCCAGTCACTTAGATGTCGAGCCTGAGCGCAGTGAGTTTAAGCTACACATTGGCAACCAAGTCCATGATATTAGCTTGCCACTAGCAGGGGAGCATAACGTCAATAATGCTTTGGCGGCGGCGGCTTGTGCCCATGCTTTGAATATCGACGTCGATGACATTGTAATCGGACTTGAGAACGCGCGTCCTGCTAAAGGTCGCTTGAACAGTCAGCTGCTTGGTATGCATCGTCTGATTGATGACACTTATAATGCCAACCCACATTCGGTGCGCGCCGCTGCCAAAGTATTGGCGGCACAAACTGGCACACAGGTGATGGTGTTGGGGGATATTGCTGAATTGGGTGAGGCGGCAGTGAGCGAGCATCAAAGCTTGGGTCGTACCATCGCAACCACAGGCATCAATGTGCTGCTATGTGTTGGTGAGTACGCGCCTTACACCGTGGCTGGTGCGCAAGAGATTTCTGAGATTAGTGCTCATGCGTTCGCTGATAAAGAGAGTCTGCTGCAGTATTTACAGTCTTACTTGCAAGCGCAACAGGCTGAGCCTTGTACGGTGTTGTTCAAAGGCTCTCGTTCCATGCAAATGGAAACACTTATTCATGCGCTAGTAGAGGAGTAGGCGGTGTTAGTTTGGTTGTTTGGCTGGCTTGGCCAGTATTATACACCGTTTTCTGCGGTTTCTTCGTTGACGCTACGAGCGTTACTTGCGGTCGTCACAGCACTGGCATTTAGTATGTTTTTAGGCGGACCGGTCATCAGACGTCTACGGGCACTAAAGTATGGTCAGGCCATTCGTAATGATGGTCCGCAGTCGCATTTGGCAAAGACTGGTACACCGACCATGGGCGGGGTATTGATTTTGAGCGCCATCGGGGTATCGACCTTACTGTGGGCACGCCTTAACAATCCTTATGTGTGGATTTTGCTGATCGTGATGATTATCTTTGGCGCGGTTGGCTGGGCCGATGATTGGCTCAAAATCAAATATAAAAATCCCAAAGGTTTGATTGCTCGCAAAAAATACTTTTGGTTGTCGATGGGAGCATTGTTCGTCGGTGTGTCTTTATATTATATCGCCACCTTGCAACCGGACATCGCCACCACCCGCGAGATGCAGGATTTATTAATACCCATTTTTAAGGATTGGATGATTCCGTTTTCAGCCGTACCTTTTGGTATTGGCTTTATTATCTTTACCTATTTTGTGATTAATGGCGCTTCCAATGCTGTCAACTTGACCGATGGCTTAGATGGTTTGGCGATTTTGCCCGTTGTATTAGTTGCAGCTGGTTTAGGCGCGATGGCTTATGTCTCGGGTGACGTACGCTTTGCCGATTATTTGCATGTCCCTTATATTGCCTATAACTCTGAAGTGATTATTGTCTGTGGTTCGATGATTGGTGCTGGTCTTGGCTTCTTATGGTTTAATGCGCATCCCGCGCAAGTCTTTATGGGGGATGTGGGTGCACTTGCCCTCGGTGCGATGCTCGGTACGATTGCCGTCATGACCCGCCAAGAGATTGCTTTTGCCATTATGGGTGGTCTATTTGTCGCCGAGGCACTATCGGTTATGCTGCAAGTTGGCTCCTATAAACTGCGCAAAAAACGTGTCTTTCGGATGGCGCCATTGCATCATCATTTTGAAGAAATTGGCTGGAAAGAAACACAAGTGGTCGCTAGATTTTGGATTATCGCCATTTTATTGGTCATACTTGGTTTGATGACATTGAAGTTGCGCTAAAATAGTATTAACCTAGGTGCTGTAGTAAATAAGTATTTATGTGATTAAAAAAGTCATCTCAGCAATCACTGAGGTGGCTTTTTGTTTTTCTTAGACCTTTTTTTAACTGCTTCTTTTATCCATTAACCCACGCAATTTTTGTTAAAATGGCAGCCATATTGCGATGATCTTGAGATGCTTGTGTCCTTATTTATTTGTCCCCTTTGTCAGTCACCTCTGCAGCCTGCCGCCGATACGTGGCGCTGTGATGGTAGTTTAAACCCTAAGCAAACCACCCATCCGTTTGATGTGGCGCGTCAAGGGTATGTCAATCTACTGCCTGTGCAACAAAAAAAATCCAAAGCACCGGGCGACAGTCAGCAATCTATTGAAGCGCGCAAGCGGTTTTTAGCAGCTGGACATTATGAGCCGCTACAGACAGTGATCTGTCAGCAAATGGAACAATTATTAGCGCAAAACGAGGTCATCTCTGAGCCAATTACTGCATCAATCACTTCATCAGCAAACGCTCAGGATAAAAACCCTGTCAACTGGTTGGATATCGGCTGCGGGGAAGGCTATTACACGCAGGCGATGGTGCAGATGGGCTCAGATAGTATCACTACTTTGATAGCGGCTGATATCAGCAAGCCCGCGTTGGTTGAATTGGCTAAAGTGAGCAAAGCAGCCAGTCAGCTGTGGTATCAACAACATAAAGACGAAGCGGAAAAGACGACGGTGATTTACCCGTTAGTCACTAGTGCGGCGCATCTACCACTTCGTGCTCATAGTGTCACGGGTATCAGCAGTATTTTTAGTCCTATTTTGCCTGAGGCTTTTGCCAAGGTATTGGCTGATAAGGGGTTTCTAATCATTGCCAAGCCCGATGTCGGACATTTAGCAACGATGCGCGATGCACTATTTGATAGCGTGCGCGAGCATGATTCTGATAAGTTTTTGCAGGAGCTAGCACCATACTTTACGCTAATAGAGACGCATCGCGTCAGTACCGAGATGACATTATCAGCGTCTGACTTAGCCGATTTGCTGACCATGACCCCTTATGCCTACCGTGCCCGTAGCGAAAAAAGACAAGCGTTACTGGCAGCGGTTGAACAGCAAGCATTTAGTACCGAAGCAAAATTTGTGGTCTATGTTTTGCAAAAAAGCTCTGATAAATAGCGCTGATAAATAATGAGGACACGCTCTAGCATCCAACCGTTATTTATAAGATGGGCCCCATGGTAGCAACAATATTGTGCCAAATTCTATAGGGTAGCGGCCAGTTTTCGACCTCCTCGCTTGTCACTTCATCAGAGTCAGCGATATATTGAGATTGGCGTTCCATGATGTCAGCGGTCAAGGCGATATCGCTAAAGACAATATTGTTTTCATAATTTAAATCAAAGCTGCGCAAATCTAAGTTGGTCGAGCCAATTAAGCTTAGCTGGCCATCGACGGTCAAGGTCTTCGCATGTAGCAATCCCGGCTTGTACTCATAAATTTTTACTCCTGCTTCTAGTAATTGCCAATAATAACTGCGGCTGGTCGCAGCGACTACTAAGGAGTCGTTGTGTTTGGGGAAGATCATTGTGACCTTTACGCCGCGATAGGCGGTGGCGCACAAGACATTGATTAGGGAATAATCTGGGACAAAGTAAGGGGTTGAGATGGTCAGGGTTTGCTGGGCTTGGCTAATAAGCGCGCCTAAAAATTGTGGCGTTGCGCCCGAGCGTTGGGTAGGACCATCGGCAAAGACTTGTGCGGCGAAGCCTGTAGAGGCTGATGAGTCTGGTTGTGCGGTAGGATAACAAAAGCTCTCGACCGCTGTATCGGGGTTTTTAATCAGCCAATCACTGGCGAAAAGCATCTGGTTCTGTGCCACCACTGGTCCTTCAACGCGCAGCATAATGTCGACCCACGGGGCAAAATTGGGCTTTACGCGAAACTCAGGATCTGCGCAGTTGCGACTACCAGAGTAGCCAATGTTGCCATCGATCACGGTGATCTTTCGGTGATTGCGCAGATCAATTCGGCTAAATAATAATACCTTTATAAGATTGCTAATCGGTAGAGCCACGCTGACTTGCACGCCAGCATTTTTCATTTCTTGCCATATCTTTGAGCCCACCATTTTGCGTGAGCCCATGCCATCGACCATCGCTCGACAAGTCACACCGCGCCGTGCTGCGCGCATTAGCGCTTGGGCGATATCGATACCTGTGCCATCAATCAGCCAAATATAATACAGCACATGAATATGATCGATTGCCGCCTCAAAATCCGCTAGCATTCGTTTGTGGGTTTCTGCCGCATCCGCCATTAGTTCCGCATGATTGCCCACGGTAGTATGAAAGCCTGTGACGTTCGCAGAATAAGCAAACGCTGCTTGATACTCAGGTTTTATCGCTTGCGTTAAAGCCGCGTCGCTACCGAACACTTCAGGATTGTGGGTATGCAGTTTATTAATAATTTGCTCATGCTGGCGGTTAAAGTTACGCCCTAAATGTATCTCACCAAACATCCAGTAAACCACGACGCCGACATAAGGCAATATAAACAGCACCACCATCCATGCTAGCCTAGCCGATGAGGTCAAATCATGACGCGAGAGTATCCGTAAGGATATCAGCACGAGTAATATAAAATGAATGGTTAATAAGATGTCCAGTACCATGGCGCCGTCCTTTGTGATTATTGTTATGCAGGGTGCTGCAGCCTTTATTTAATAATCCGTACTTTATCATGGCATCTCATTTCGACCGTAGCCAACTTGTCATCAGATTGTCATCAATACGGTCAGTCCATTTAATCACTTTCGATAATTCGTTCATAACTGGTTACGATTTTCTAAAATCAGTTTTAGTTAATAGTCAAAAAAAGGAGTATAAATATCGTGGTTATTCCTCTCATGGACTCAGGCTATGCACGCCGCCATACGCTATCGATTACTTAATAATTTTACGATTTTTATTAGCATCATTGGGGTCGCAGTGGCGCTTCTCGATAGTGGTTTTACGCTACCGAACTGGCTACAGCATGTTTTTCATCTCTTTTATTTGGTCATTATCTTTTTAGGTTTTATCGTCACGGCAGGGCGTTACCTCTATAGCAAAAAACCGCTAACGATTAACAAAGTGGCTGTCTTTGACTTGTTGACCAGTATCGCTATCGTCATTTTACTCGTGGCGCATTTCACCGATTTAATACGCTCAGGCTTGGCGGTTTCCGTTGATGGCTTTGTCGCGATTAAGGTTGCGGTACTAGTGACCTTTATCCGTGAAATCTCTGATCACGACTTCAATCTCGACCGTACTTTTTTGAACCCAGCCCAATTCTTTATTCTAAGTTTTTTGTCGGTGGTACTGGTTGGCGCCTTGCTATTAATGATGCCCAACGCGACGACCCAGCCTTTATCATTTATCGATGCATTATTTACTGCGACCAGTGCGGTGTGTGTTACTGGGCTTATCGTGGTAGACACCGCGACCTATTACACGACCTTTGGCCAAGTCATTATTATGGGTCTGATCCAAATAGGCGGTCTCGGGATTTTGACCTTTGTCACATATTTTAGCTATTTCTTTAAGGGCGGTGTCAGCTACGAGACTCAGCTGAGCATCAGTGAGATGTCCTATATGCGCGGTACGGGTAATGTGGTGGCAACCCTCAAATCTATCTTATATGTCACCTTTGCTGTTGAGGCGTTGGCGGCGGCATTCATTTACGCCAGTATTTACAATTTACCCGGCATGGACGTATCCGAGCGCTTATTTTTTTCCATTTTCCATGCGGTTTCGGCTTTTTGTAATGCCGGATTTTCTACTTTTAGTGCGGGCTTATATGATGACGCGCTGCGCTTTAATTATCCTCTGCAGCTGATTATTGGCATTACCTTTATCTTTGGCGGTATGGGCTTTGTGATTGTGGTCAATGTGCTGCGGTATTTACGCTATCGTGCCCAGCGCCTGATATATTGTCGCAATCAGCGCTACGCTTATCGCCCGTGGCTGCTCAATATCAATAGCCGAATCACTCTGATTACCACGGGTGCACTGTTGCTAGTCGGACTCATTGGGGTCATGTTGTTTGAATATAATGGCGTGTTGGCTGACCATGGCAGTTTTTATGGCAAGTTAGTGACAGGGATATTTACCGCTGCCACCCCGCGAACCGCTGGGTTTAATAGCATTGATATGGGTGACCTAGCCTTTCCGACGATTATGTTGACGATTTTTTTGATGTGGATTGGCGCGTCACCGAACTCGACGGGCGGTGGTATCAAAACCAGCACCTTTGCCATTGCGCTATTAAATACCTTGAGTTTGGCGCGTGGGCAGACGAGAGTAGAAGTCTTCAAACGGGAAATCGCTGAGATTTCGATTCGTCGCGCCTTTTCTATCATGTGGCTGTCGTTATTGGTCATTGGGACTGGGGTGACGCTCATCAGTTATGATCAACCTGAGCTGGATTTGATTAAAGTGGTTTTTGAGTGCTTTTCTGCTTATAGCACCGTCGGTTTGAGTTTGAATTTGACCACCGAGTTGTCGGATTTTAGCAAAATGGTGATTTCGGTGATTATGTTCGTTGGACGGGTGGGCATGTTAACCCTGTTTATCGCCTTACTCAAAAACATGCGCGAGCGTAACTATCGCTATCCCACGGAAGAGATTACTATTAACTAAGTGCTATTAACTAAGTGCTATTAACTAAGTGCTATTAACTAAGTGCTATTAACTAAGTGCTATTAAATGATTTCTTGCTAATTGAACCTGTTAACTAAGATTTTGTTAATTAAAGTTCTATTACCTCAAGTGTGGCACTATTATTAAGGCACAAAAAGGACAATATGAAATATATCATCGTAGGATTGGGGAACTTTGGCTCGTCGCTGGGTATAGCGTTGACCAGTCAAGGTCACGAAGTAATTGCTATCGATAGCAGTATGCAAAAAGTCGAGGCTTATAAAGAAGTCATCTCGCATACCGTCTGTATGGATGCCACCGACGAGTATACCGTCACCGGTTTACCCATTATCGATACCGATATCGTCGTGGTCGCAATCGGCGAAGACCAAGGCGCAAATGTCATGGCAACGGCGCTATTTAAGACCTTAAAAGCACGGCGCTTGATCAGCCGCAGTATCAATCCATTGCACCAAAAAGTGCTGCAAGCCATCGGTGTGGACGATCTTATTTTGCCCGAAAAAGAAGCCGCCGACCGCTGGGCAAAACGCTTGTCACTGCGCTACTTTGTAGATTCGTTTGAGCTTACCGATCATTTTAGTATCGTTGAGCTTAGTATTCCAAACGCCTTGATTGGAAAGACCGTCGACGACTTACAGCTTGAGCAAAAATTCAATATTCGATTGCTTAGTACCATGCGCTATGAGTATTATGAAGATAGCTTTGGACGTACGCAACGTAAGCCAAGTATCGAAGGATTGGCCGAGCCTGAGCAGGTGCTACAAGATAAAGATGTCTTGATAATCTATGGCGCAAACAAGCATATTAACCAGTTTTTGCGTAGCGTTGGGGTAAAAGTGCAGTAGCGGGCTAAATCTAAATAAGGGGTATATTGTCTACCTATTAATGACGACATACTGTAGTGGCATAATAAAATTGGACAGCTTCTAAGAGGTTATAATAACCCAAAGAAGGAAACTAGTATGACCAACA
>NZ_JBEOOY010000016.1:0-69810 GCF_040309585.1 Psychrobacter sp. GW64-MNA-CIBAN-0177 | reverse complement strand
TAAAGACTTTGATGCTAGCGCATCTAGGTCTTTTTTTCACCTCACATTTGGTATTGCACTTCATGTGTTAATCTAAGCAACATAAAAAATGGCCGAAGTAAGCATTACTCCGGCCATTTTTCACCATCTACTTTTTGCTAATTAGCACTTAGTACCATCATTAACTTCGGTAATCAGCATTTATCTTGACATAATCGTAAGACAAATCGCAGGTATAAACGGTATCGCTAGCGTCGCCACGTGCCAGATCAATATGAATGGTAATCTCAGGACGACTCATGACGGTCTTACCCGCCGCTTCCGTATAGCTGGGAGCAACACCACCATTTTGGCAAATCATCACCTCATCTAGATAAACATCGACTTGCTCGGTATCCAAATCTTCGATACCCGCATAACCCACTGCGGCAAGGATACGACCCCAGTTGGCATCACTAGCGAAGAACGCGGTCTTGACCAACGGAGAATGTGCAACCGCGTACGCCACATCGCAGCACTCTTGCGTCGTCTTGCCGCCCGTCACTTTTACAGTCATAAACTTGGTAGCGCCTTCCCCATCACGTACAATCAATTGTGCCAGACGGACGAACACCTCGGTCAAAGCTGAAACTATAGCCTGATAATGCGGGTGTTCTGGACTGTCAATCATATCAGCGCTGGCTGTACCGGTGGCAATCAATACGCAACAGTCATTGGTCGAGGTATCACCATCGACAGTAATACGGTTAAAAGACTGCTCATTAATGGCACTTAGCATCTCTTGTAATAAATCAGCCGCAATATTGGCATCGGTCGCCACATAGCCAAGCATGGTCGCCATGTTTGGTCGTATCATGCCTGAGCCTTTTGACATGCCGGTAATATGATAGCTGCTACCTGCGGCGTCGACCTTTTGGCTAGCAAGTTTAGGGACAGTGTCTGTGGTACGGATACCATTCGCCGCCACCAGCCAATTATCAGCGGCTAAACTGGAAAGCGCTTTATCTAAGCCTGCGATGACCGCCTCACTGTTTAGTGGCTCGCCAATCACTCCAGTCGAAAACGGCAACACAGAACTGACATCCACGCCTGCTTTACTGGCCAGCGCTGTACAGATATCAACTGCGCGGCGTTTGCCGTCTGCACCCGTCCCAGCATTGGCATTGCCCGTATTGGTGACCAAATAGCGCGGACTGGCTTTGGCAAAATGCTCACGCAATACTCTTACTGGCGCAGCGCAAAAGGTATTTTTAGTCGTGACCACGGCACTGTTTGCCGTCTCAGCAATCTCAATCACCACCAAATCATTACGATCTTTGTAGCGTACGCCTGCAGCGGTCGCACTTAACTTAATGCCATCGATAGGATAAATAATATCAGGTACTGCAACATTTCCAACAGCCATAGTGACTTCCTTACTTTCCAGTTTTTATGATTATAAATAGAATGTTATTTGTGAGTGTTCAACACGCCCTAGGGTTTGCTTAATTTAAATGCCGACCAGATAGGTGCATGGTCAGAGGGTTTTTCCATGGCACGTAGCTCATAGCTGATACCGGCATCAACGCAGTCATCGACTAGGTCTGAGGTGCACAAAATATGATCGATACGTAGGCCACGCTTAGGGTCATCGTTGAAGCCGCGACTGCGGTAATCGAACCAGCTATACAACTCTGTACTCTCTGGATAGTGCAAACGATAAGTATCGGTCAACTCGCGTGACATTAGTGCTGCATACCAATCACGCTCTTCTGGCAAAAACGAGGTCTTTCTATTTTTCAACCAGCGCTTAGCATTAACTTCACCAATACCGATATCAATATCTTCTGGGGCAATATTCATATCACCCATGACGATGAGCGAGCGACCTTCTGCTTTTAGCGTATCGATATAGGTCATCAAATCGGCATAATAAGCACGTTTCATCGGGAATTTGGTCGGATGGTCTTGACTTTCACCTTGAGGAAAATAGCCGTTGAGTACATCAACCTCACGACCATCAAATTCATAGCGCGCATGGATAAAACGCTTTTGTGCCTCAACGTCTTCACCAGGAAAGCCTTTTTGCACAAATATAGGCGCAACCTTGGACAAGAGTGCCACGCCATAATGTCCTTTTTGCCCAAAATACTCTACGTGATAGCCAAGGCTTTCTATGTTCTCTAGAGGAAATTGCTCGTCATGTACTTTGGTTTCTTGTAGACCCATCACATCAGGATCGATTACCTCACGCACCGCCTCTAGCTGATGTTGACGAGCGCGAATACCATTGATATTAAAACTGACAAAACGGGTCATAAATTATCCTATACTGATTGATTAAAAGACGGTGCTGATACGCGTATATAAATCACTATGATAACAGACGTAAGCAAGCCTGACTGTTGCGTGCCCTGATATCTTAAGCTAGAGTAGCTGTTATTAGGACGATGGCTATTAAATGAAAGCGAGCGCCTCAGGCCGATTACACAACACTTATTAAAATAATTATTGAGCATTGTTATGACAACCACTATTAGCAAAAACGCCAACACCTTGCCAAAGACAAAAAAACAAATCACGCCATTATTTGCAAAAGACTACAACGTCTATATTAACCATACTGACGCTGGCGGTATAGTCTACCACGCCAATCATTTGGTGTTTTTTGAAAACTGCCGCCGCGATTGGTTTGGCCAGCTGGGTTTAAATGGGTATTTCTTACAGACTGATGAGGGTCAAGTACAGCATTTTGTGGTGAGTCAGGCAGACTTACAATATAAAAGAGCCATTCTGCTGGATGAAGTCATTAGTGTGCGTGTCGATAAAATCGAGTTAAAACCTGCCAGCATCGTTTTTTACCAGAGCATTCACCGTCATAGTCCAGACAAGGCCTCTACTGATAATAACCTTACCGATAACGCTTCTACCGATAGCGTCAAGAACAGTGCCAAGAACAACGCCAACGCCAATAATAGCTTATTAAGTAGTGGTAAAATCGTCATCGCTTGCGTGCAAAATCAAGTCAGAGCAGAGCCGGATGTTGCCGTTGCGAGCGCTGCACCAATGCGTCCAATTCGTGTGCCAAACAAACTGCGTGAGGCCTTACAAGAAGCGATTGATCAACCTATAAATACATAATGATGCCGACCTATGAGCGTTGATAATGACATGCCTATCGTTGAATTTAAAGACATCTGTGTCCATAGTAAGCGTATCACGCTAATCGATACTGGTGATAAACAGCCCACTATTAGGGCACAAACAAATAACTTATCTGCCACCTATGATAAGTGGACGCGCAAATTCAGAAAAAACGCTTCTTCTAAGCAAATATTATCGACACCCAAAAGAGTCTTGATAAACAACGTTAGCGGTACATTATTAGCAGGTCAAGTGACCCTTTTGACAGGGTCTTCTGGCAGCGGCAAATCCGTTTTACTGCGTGTGCTTGCAGGCTTACTGCCGATGAGCAGCGGTAAAGTCTGTTTGCGTAATGATAAAGAGTTAAATAATAGAAGTGATAATAGCAGCCTTTATCATAGTATTCATAATACGCCGCCGCCTGAGTGGCGCGCGCGTATCGCCCTACTGGCTCAGCAACCACAATTGCTAGAAGGCACGGTACTTGAGAATTTACAAATACCCTATCGCCTACAAGCGCATCAGCACCTTGATTTTGATATCGACTGGCATATCGCTCAACTTGTTAAGCTCGAACGCCGCGCTGATTTTTTACAGCAAGCGGCCAGTTATTTATCTGGTGGCGAGCGCCAACTGGTCAACACTTTACGTCTTTTACAACTAAACCCACAAGTGCTGTTATTAGATGAGCCGACGGCGGCTTTAGACAGCGATACTTCAGCTCAGCTGGTATACTTACTGATTGACTGGTTACGCGGTGATGCCCAGCGCAGCGTATTATGGGTGACACATGATACGCAAGACATTATGCCATTAGCCGACAGACATTGGCACATGCAAGCAGGCGTCTTAACCGAAGTGAGCTAACATTATCATCGGCTCTCAGTTATTGCTGTTGTTGACAATAGTGACGGCATTTAGGGTCTGTTGAACATTCAAATGTGGCACTGGCAGTGGCTATTTTTTAGACAATACGCAGTGAAGTTTTTGACGCCTAGTCATTCTAGGTTAGATAATTTCGCCATGTATTGGCAAAAAATAGCCCTGCCCTGAAAGGCTGATACTAAAATCACCCCAAACGTTGTTGTAAACCTAGCTAAGGTCTCGACATTATCGTCGGTTTACGCCTGATTTGATAAAAGGTTTGGGACGATTTTAGCAATCAGCAGTCCTAATATTTGAATGTTCAACAGACCCTAATATTTATTGACCTACATCACACCTTAACTCCTTAAACCCCTTTGATAATGAGCCGCTATGAACGCGACGGACGATATGCAAATATTCCTCACCTATGGTGATATTGCGCTTGCCAGCAGTTTAATTATTATCGTGCTTATCATCTCTTGGCGACTGCGTTTAGCTTTAACCAAAACACTATTAACAGCTGCTATTCGCACCATCGTTCAGCTCAGCTTTATCGGTCTGATTTTGGCATGGATTTTTGCTCGTGAACAGTGGTACGAAGTCCTACTCATACTGACTATCATGACCGTAATCGCTGGTGCTGCAGCCAAAAATCGGGTCAAACGAAGCTACAAAGGTTTATTCACTGACACCTTGCTCGCTGTCAGTCTATCAGCCGTATTGGTCACCAGTATCGCAATCATGCTTATATTAAGAGTACAGCCGTGGTATACACCGCAATTCGTCATTCCCATATTAGGCTTAATATTAGGCAATTCTTTGACCGCCATCTCCTTGACCAGCAACCAGTTGATTGAGGCCTTTCATGAGCAGCAAGGACGTATTGAAACGATGTTGAGTCTCTCTGCCAGCCCGTTCGAAGCTGTGCATGAGCAGATAAGAGCCGCCATTATTAATGGCATGACCCCAACGCTAAACTCTATGCTGGTGGTTGGTATTGTCAGTCTACCAGGGATGATGACTGGGCAAATACTAGCGGGTGCAGATCCTACTCAAGCGGTACGCTATCAGATCGTCACTATGTTTTTGATCTGTGTTAGTAGCACGTTGGGATGTACTATCAGTGCGTTACTGATTTACCGACGTTTTTTTAATAGCAAACAACAGTTTACCTTGCCTTAGTGACCATGCGTCTTATTTATCTTGCCTCAGATATAAATCTAATTATCTAATTTTTGTATGTACTGCTCAGTACTTGCATGCTAATATTGCCTACAATTAGATTCATGCTAATGTGTTACTCAAATGTATCATTATATTCTCTCTAGTTGATATAACAGGTAATTAATAAGACGTTTTTCGTACCAATCAGATCTTTTGGTATGGATTTACCCATACGGTTGCTTCGCTTATTTACCACTTTTTATCATGATATAAAATATATAATGGCAACAAAATCTTAGCAGCCAGTCAATAGATAAGGATGTTATCGCTCTCAGCGGCAAATGGTTCACGTCAGCGCTGATTTGTTTTATTGACACGGATATGACTGCTTTCTCACCAAACCTTAATCTATATTAAACCTCAAGGACGCTGACTATGACGTTAAATAAACCTTGGCTTGCCCAATATCCGGCAGGCATGCCGAAGTCGATCGATCCAGATAGATATGGCAGCATAGTAGAGCTATACGAAGAATGCTTTGATCGCTTCCGTATGCATCCCATGAGTATCTGTATGGGCGTCACCCATACGTATGACGACATTGATAAAGCGTCGCTCGCCGTTGCTGCATGGCTGCAAGCTCAAGGGTTACCTCAAGGTACGGTGGTTGCGCTCATGATGCCAAACGTCCCGCAATATTTGCCAACCATGATTGGTATTTTGCGCGCCGGTTATGTCTGTACGCCTGTCAATCCCCTATATACCGGTCGTGAGCTACGCCATCAATTGAATGACTCGGGTGCTCAGGTTATTTTTGTGGTTGATAACTTTGCCCAAGCGCTCGAGCAAGTTATCGACGAGACCAATATCAAGCGTATTGTCCTATCGAAAATGGGCGATATGATGGGTCTAAAAGGTATCTTAGTAAATACTATTATTCGTCAGGTTAAGCGTCTGGTACCCAAGTACAAGCTGAACGATCCTAAGCATGAAGTCACTAAGTTCCCTGACGTTCTTAAAAAAGGTAGAAACCTACCGCTACAAAAACCAAGAATGGCCTTGGACCAAAAAGCTTTTTTACAGTATACAGGCGGTACTACTGGTCTATCTAAAGGGGCGATTTTATCGCAGCGTAATATCGTGGCAGCTTCTATGCAATCAGAAGCATGGACACGCCCTATTACCTCGGAGATCAATGAAGTCTATATCAATATGGTCATGGCCTTACCGCTGTATCATATCTTTGCCTTTATGTTGAGTTTGCTCGGCATGCGCTCGGGCTATACCTTTATCTTGGTACCCAATCCACGTGATATCCCTGGATTTATCAAGACCTTGTCAAAACAACCGTTCCATATCTTCCCAGCGGTCAATACTCTATTTAAAGGATTGCTTGATAATCCAAACTTCAAAGATCTCAATTTTAGCTCATTGCGTATCTCACAAGCCGGTGGTATGGCAGCGACTGAGCAGACAGCGAAACGCTGGCTTGAGACGACGGGCTGTGCGATGATTGAAGGTTGGGGCATGACTGAAGGTGTCGCGGTAGGCACCGCCAACGTCATTACAGATCGTAAATTTAATGGTACGATTGGTGTTCCCGTCCCTAGCGTCGATGTGATTGTCATCGATGATGAAGGCAATCGTGTGGGCGTCAATCAAGCTGGCGAGATGTGTGTCAAAGGCCCTAACGTAACCTTAGGCTATCTGAATAGAGACAGCAGTGATGACTTCACCAGTGACGGTTATTTCCGCACTGGCGATATCGTTAGCATGGACGAAAAAGGCTACTTTAGACTGTTAGACCGTAAAAAAGATATGATTTTGGTCTCAGGCTTCAACGTCTTCCCGAACGAAATCGAATCGGTCATGCTCGATTGTGAAGGTATTCTTGATTGCGCGGTCATTGGTATCCCTGATGATCATCAAGGTGAAGCGGTGAAAATCTATGTGGTACCAGAAGATAATAACGTCACCAAAAGTACCATTAAAGAGTTTGCATTGGATAATTTGACGGGCTATAAATGTCCACGTCATATCGAATTCGTCAGCGAGCTACCAAAGAGTAACGTTGGTAAAGTTTTACGTCAAAAACTGCGTGAAAAACATGACGCGGATCACCCTCAGTTATAAATAAACTGAACGCAGTCACATATAACTGCTCTATAAATTTGATTATAAAATGCGCTTTACCTACAAGGTAAGGCGCTTTTTTTGCTCAACTATTCAAAACAGTATAGTGATGATTTTCATAAATTTGATTTAACGCCCTGTTTCTTACGCGTGAATGACGGTCATTAAAGTATGCTTCTGTTCAAAAAATACATCAAGATATTGTAACGCTAGTTTTAAAATAAGTGACTCAAATACCGCATTCTATAGCGTTGCCCTACTTCATTATATTTTTTTATGATATAGCACAGCTTATCCTAACTTATCTACCGCTTGTCGTTTTTTGACTTGCAACACAGATCACTCTATTTATCAAATTTATATATGTACTGTGAAGTGCGCTTATCATAATATCGACTTCAGTTGTAGTTGTGTTAATGTGTTGCCAAAATATGTCAGTCGATGTTCTAAAGTTTTAATTGATAAGGTTTTTATTGAAAGTAACTTATAAGGGTTATTGAGACGTGACGATATTTTCTGAGTGACATTTTAATCGTTAAATGTACTTATTTGCCGTTTATCCTACAAAAGCCATCATTCTTTGTAGTTAAACAAAATTGTGTAAGGGCCACCGTATGTTAGCAGTCAGTTAATAGTTAGGATAGCACTCAGCACCGCGTTGATTACTACGCAATGATTTATGGTGTTGACAGGGATGTGACTACTTTCTTCTAAGACCTTAACTTATATTAATATTTAAGGACGCTAAATATGACCGTGAATAAACCTTGGCTTGCTCAATATCCTGCAAGTGTACCCAAGACCATCGATCCTGATCAATACGAAAACCTGATAGAACTTTATGAGGAATGCTTTGACCGCTTCCGTCCGCACCCCATGTCTATCTGCATGGGTGTGACGCACACTTATGGAGACGTTGATAAGGCCTCACTAGCAGTTGCAGCATGGTTACAAGCGCAAGGCATTCCTAAAGGCAGTGTGGTTGCGCTCATGATGCCAAACGTCCCGCAATACTTGCCAACGATGATTGGTATTTTGCGCGCCGGTTATGTGTGTACCCCTATTAATCCGCTATATACGGGTCGTGAGCTGCGCCATCAACTGAATGATTCAGGTGCTCAAATTATCTTTGTGGTCGATAATTTTGCTCAAGCACTGGAGCAAGTCATCGATGAGACAGCCATCAAGCGTATTGTCCTATCAAAAATGGGCGACATGATGGGCCTCAAAGGTATCTTGGTCAATACAGTTATCCGTCAGGTAAAGCGCCTCGTACCCAAATATAAGCTGGATGATCCTAAGCACGAGGTAACCAAGTTCCCTGAGGTCCTTAAAAAAGGTAAAAACTTACCGTTTCAAAAGCAGAAGACCTCTTTAGAGCAAAAAGCTATCTTACAGTATACTGGCGGTACCACGGGACTGTCTAAAGGTGCTGTATTATCTCAGCGTAACGTGGTAGCAGCGGCGCTACAGTCAGAAGCATGGTATCGCCCTGTGACCTCAGAAATTAACGAAGTCTATATTAATATGGTCATGGCCTTGCCGCTGTATCATATTTTTGCCTTTATGCTAAGCCTACTGGGTATGCGTTCAGGCTATACCTTTATCTTGGTACCAAATCCGCGTGATATGCCGGGCTTTGTCAAAACCCTGTCAAAACAACCGTTCCATATTTTTCCTGCGGTTAATACCCTATTTAAAGGCCTGCTGGATCAACCAAGCTTTAAAGATCTCAATTTTAGCTCGTTACGTATTTCACAAGCTGGTGGTATGGCTGCTACTGAGCAGACTGCGAAACGCTGGTTAGAAGTGACTGGTTGCCCGATGGTTGAAGGTTGGGGGATGACTGAAGGTGTGGCCGCAGGTACGGCCAATGTCATCACTGACCGTAAGTTCAATGGTACTATCGGCATACCCGTACCTAGCGTTGACATCATTATTGTCGATGACAATGGTAAACGTGTAGGACTACACGAAGCGGGCGAGATGTGTATCAAAGGGCCGAATGTCACGTCAGGTTACTTTAATAAAGACAACAGCAATGACTTTACCAGCGACGGTTACTTCCGTACCGGCGATATTATTAGCATGGACGAAAAAGGCTACATTACCTTATTAGACCGTAAAAAAGACATGATTTTGGTCTCAGGCTTTAACGTCTTTCCGAATGAGATTGAGTCTGTCATGCTAGATTGTAAAGGTATTATTGACTGTGCGGTGATTGGTATTCCTGATGAACATCAAGGTGAGGCGGTTAAAATTTACATCGTACCTGCCGATAATAACGTCACTAAAGAAGTCATTAAAGAATTTGCGCTAGATAATTTGACTGGCTATAAATGTCCGCGTCATATCGAATTTGTGAGTGAATTGCCTAAAAGTAACGTTGGTAAAGTATTACGCCAAAAGTTACGTGAGCAGCATATGCTAGATAACCCACAAACGCTTTAGTCAAAATATCCAAAAAACGCGACGCTATTGCTGATATTGGTTTTTTGTAGCCTCTGTCTGCGCAGGCGCAGCAAGTAAAAAAAATTGATATCAGCAGTGCGTGATGGTTCGATATTATTTTTCACTCACTATATAACGATTAAAACGAAGCTGTTTTATTTTTATTGCTAGGGTCTGTTGAACATTCAAATGTGGCACTGGCAGTGGCTATTTTTTAGACAATACGCAGTGAAATTTTTGACGCCTAGTCATTCTAGGTTAGATAATTTCGCCATGTATTGGCAAAAAATAGCCACTGCCCTGAAAGGCTGATACTGAAATCACCCCAAACGTTGTTGTAAACCTAGCTAAGGTCTCGACATTATCGTCGGTTTACGCCTAGTTTGGGACGATTTTAGCAATCAGCAGTCCTAATATTTGAATGTTCAACAGACCCTAAATTGCTATACCAAAAATTAGCGAAAAAAAGCCCTCTACAGATGATGTAGAGGGCTTTTTTTCTGAATTTACTTTTACCAAAATTTACGTCAAGAAAAACATCATCAGCTGAACTTATTGAGCACTCGTAACGGCAAATGCTTCATGGCATGACCGACCACTGCCCAGGGCAAGCTAGGTACACAAGCTTCTTGAACGCCTGCTTCGATCGCAGCAACCATTGCTTTCGTACCCGTATCTACATCCACTTCAAACGGTAACGGCTTAGCGTTTTCGTTAATTTCCGTACGGATATAGCCTGGATAAATAGTAGAAACGTTAATCGGTAATTTGGTCAACAGCATATCAGCTCGGATGCCTTCTGCCAAATGAGCGAGCCCTGCTTTAGTCGCACCATAAGTGGTCAGGTGTCTCGGTAAACCGCGCATCGCCGACATACTTGATATGACGACCAAATGGCCGCTATTCTGGGCTCGAAAAATACTCATGGCCGCTTCACACTGCGCCAGTGCTGAGATAAAGTTAATTTCAACCGTACGGCGATTGGTCTCAAAGCGACCTTTACCAATACGGCGACTCTCACCGACACCTGCATTGACCACCACACGATCGATACCACCAAAGTCGGCGGCAAAAGCATCAAACACCTCAAAAACTGCATCGTAATTACTGACGTCTAATACGCGATATTCAACGCGAATATTGGGATAAGTGGTCATCAGTTCTGACTTCAAACGCTCTAAGCGCTCAGTACGGCGCGCACAGATAGCGAGGTTGTAGCCAAGCTTGGCAAACAGTCTCGCCATCCCCTCGCCTAAGCCGGAGCTGGCACCCGTGATTAAAATGGTCTTATCACGCCCTACTTGCTGCTTATTCAAGCCTTTAAGATAGCGTGCCGGTTGCACGGCACTCAATATCTGCTGCTGGCTTTGCTTAGTGGTTTTGGTAGCTAAGCCAATTAATTGATTTTTCATGACCAATCCTTTGTATAACGATAACGAAATAGCTTCGATACCTCATAAAACGGTACTTATGAGGTATTGAAATCAATTGCTTACATTTATATTCTAACAGCTGATGAGTAATCACTGAGTCATGGTTATGTATTTAAGCCAGTGTGTATGACTAAAAGAATAGTCTGGTCACCTATCGCCACGTCACGAAGCGTTTACCGTCGGCAAATAGATGACTATATTCATTGAGAGACATCAGGCGTGTGCTTTGATCTTTTAGCGTAAGAGAGGTTACCCCGGTATTGACCAAGCTTTTATTAAGCTGATACGCAGTCTGGCTACCTTGCTGCAACAGTTGTGCGGTGATAGCAGCGATCACACCGCCAGAGGTGAAGACCAGTACCGTACTGTGGCGATCTAAGTTTAAACTGGTGACTTGCGTGCGGATTTGCTCAAGCGCTTGTTGAGTACGGCTATTGAATTGTGACCAGCTCTCAAGATAGTCATGATCATTATCACCCGCATGCCAGCGCTGCATCGCCAGATCGAACAGCTCAGCTAAGCGCCGCGCTGGAACCTCTGCCTTGGCAATCTCAATAGCAATTGCCGATCTACTGGCAAAAGTAGGATCTGATTTAACCAACACGTCTTTGTGATTAAACTCATCAAACTGCGGAATGATGTAGCTGTCAGGCTCATTTATATCGAGTGCCGCTAAGAGAGGCGCATTATCATTACCATTATGGTTAATAGAGGTCTGGTAACTCTCCCAAAAGTGCCGCGCCGAGTCTTTTTGCCGTTCTAAACTGCCACTAAAAATAGCGTCAATGCGGCGCTGCGTCGTTGCATAGTGCTGGCCGAGCATCTGCGCTTGCATACTCCCTAATTCTGAGAGCTTATCATAATTCTTTTGCCCAAACGATGCTTGACCATGACGTGCCAGAAGGATGGTTGTCATAAATAATCCCTTGTTATTACATTCACTAAACGGCTGCTTTTAAGACAATTATTCGTCAGAAGCATCAGTACTCTTGGCAAAATAGCCTTTTGGCAAAATACCTTTGACCACTTTTTGTACAGGGCTCGGTAGCTGCTCAATCGTCGTAGCGTCGACCCCCATCTCTTTTAGGTGTGGCTGTACATGAGTGTTAAACAGTGCCTCACCTTCATACTGAGCAATCAGCTTAAGACATTTGGCGTGTAGAACGTGGACGATAAGCCAAAAATTCTTAAAGGCGGGATTACTTGTTTGCTTATGGTAGTAACGATAGTAAATTTGCTGAACGATACCCGCTAAGCGAAACAAGCCAAACACTTCATAAAAGGTCCAGTTGTCTACCGCTAACCCTGTCTGCTTCAAGTAATAGGCAACGACTTCGTCACGCGTCATCATGCCCTTTAAATGGGTGGGCTGACGGCGTGACTGTTGCATGACGATATTGTCATCTTCTTCAATCCAATACGCCAAGGCACTACCCAAATCCATTAAAGGATCACCAAGGGTCGCCATCTCCCAATCAAGCACACCAATGACTTTGGTCGGATCATCAGCTGCCAAAATGACATTATCAAAACGCCAGTCATTATGGATGATGCAGGTTTTGCTATCAGCAGGCGTATGCTTACCAAGCCACTGCCGTACTAGTGCAAAGCTTGGTACGTTGGGCGTTTTTGCTTTGACGTAGCGTTTATCCCAGCCGCTAACTTGGCGCTCACAATAGCCGTCACCGCGACCTAGCGTGACCAAATCTGGATGCTCTTTATAATCTACTTGATGCAATTCGACCAACGCATCGATGACATTGGTACACAATGCACGCGTTTGCTCAGGATCTAAATCGATGCCTTTTGGCAAATTGGCACGAGGAATGATGCCTTCCATGCGCTCCATGACATAAAAATCGGCACCGATCACAGCTTCATCGGTACATAACGCCACCATCTTTGGCACATAAGGATAGGCGTCTTTTAAGGCTTTTTGCACGGTATATTCGCGCACCATATCATGCGCTGACTTGGCCTTGGTGCCTTTTGGCGGACGACGTAGAATTAAATCTTGGCCATCACCATCACTGCCGTATTGTAGACGATAAGTCCAGTTTGAGGCACCGCCAGAAAACTGAGTAACCGTTGGCTCGCCTTTTATATCGACGCCTTGCTCGCGTAGCCAAGCGCTGACTGCTTGTGCGTCAAGCTCTTCGCCTTCGCGCACTTCGCCACCTTTATCCAAGACTTTATTAAGTGTTTGATGGTCATTGTCAGTATTGTTGGCATGATTATCAGTTGCCATGAGATATTCCTTATCTTGTTGTCATTTTTATTTATAAAATATGTTGGTAATAAAAATTCACTATCGATATTTGATAGTGAATTTTTAATTAATTCTTACGTTAAGCACATGGATGTTCAATATATTGCTATTAAATGCATGGCTATTCAGCGAACCGTCATTGAAGCCGATAAACACACGCCCTAACAACAGAAACTATAACTATGCTTTTGCAGATTTAGACGGACGGCTAAAACCTTGACGTTTTAGCTCTAACTTAGCAATCATGGTTTTATGTACTTCATCAGGGCCATCGGCCAAACGCAATGCTCGCGCTTGAGCAAAGAAGCTTGGCAACATGGTATCTTGACAAACGCCCATACCACCATGAATCTGAATCGCCATATCGACCACTTCTTGTAACACAGTCGGTGCAACGACTTTAATAGCAGAGATTTCTGTGAGTGCTGCTTTGGTACCTTGGGCGTCCATTTTCTGCGCCGCGTATAGTGTCAGCAAGCGTGCTTGATCAATCTTGATACGCGCTTCAGCGATACGCTCGAAGTTGCCACCCAATTGTAATAATGGCTTACCAAAAGCGCTGCGCTGCATACCGCGATTGACTGCCAACTCTAGCGACTTTTCGGCCGCACCAATACAACGCATGCAATGATGAATGCGACCTGGCCCTAGACGACCCTGCGCAATTTCAAAGCCCATACCCGGTCCACCAATAAAGTGGCTGACGGGCACGCGGACATTATTAAAGCTGACTTCACCATGACCGTGCGGCGCATCATAATCACCAAATACTTTGAGCATACGCTCGATATTAACGCCTTCAGTTTTTGCTGGCACTAGTACCATAGAGTGCTGTTGATGACGGCCTTTACTATCATCAGGAGTGTAAGCCATCACAATCAGCACATCGACAGCCGGATCACCCAGACCCGATGACCACCATTTACTACCATTGATAACAATCTCATCACCATCGACAACAGCAGTCGCTTGCATATTGGTGGCATCACTTGAGGCAACATCAGGCTCAGTCATACAAAAGACCGAACGCGTTTTACCCTCTAAAATTGGGGTCATCCATTTGTCTTGCTGCTCCTTAGAACCATAGCGCCATAGCAATTCCATATTGCCGCTATCAGGGGCATTGCAGTTGAATACATAAGGCGCGAGCAAACTGCGACCAGTCAACTCGGCAATCGGTGCATAATCGGTCACTGAAAGCCCTGCACCTAGAATATCGTCCGGCAAAAACAAATTCCATAAGCCTGCTTCGCGCGCTTGTTTACGTAGGCTCTCGTACTTCTCTGGCCATTGCCAGTTTTTCCAATTACCATCTGGATTTTGCTCATGACAATCTGCCCAAAACTGCGCCTCGATTGGCTCAATTTGGGTTTCGATAAACTCCTTAACTTTGGCATGCATGGCTTGACCATGTTCTGTCGCCGTAAACATCAATGTATTGTTAGACATAATGACTTCCTTTTCTGTGTTGATTATTTTAATCAAGCATTAATTAAAAACTGAATAAAACTTTATAGTGTACGTACGTATACTCTGCTTTGTATGCACCATTTATAACACAGCAATTACGATTAAACAGCAAAAAGGCGCGACCAGCTAGGACACGCCTTTTACAAAATGCAAACAATGCACGATTCAGAACATAGCGACTACAATATCAGCTGTTGAATACCCTGATGATATCTAAAGCTATTTAAGAATATTCAGACGACTGTTAAAATCAAAACGTGCTAAGGCGTCTGGCAGCTTATCGATGGCTATGCTGAGTGTCGCTTCTGCCGCTTGAGCCAATCCTAGTTTTTCAGCAAAGGTTGGTTTTTGACGAGAATGCAGCGCATACACTTCATTGTTTTCCATCAACTCTAAAAGGTAGCTGTCTGAGGTTTGCAGTTTATCAACCAAGTTCAGATGCACAGCGTCCTCACCATACCAATGCTCACCCGTGGCGACTTTATCTAAGTCTAGCATTGAACGATAACGATTGACGAAATGCTTAAACAACTCATGCGTCTGCTCTAGCTCTTCTTGGTACTTAGCGCGATCTTCGGCATCGTTTTCTCCAAATACCGTCACCGTACGCTTGTAATCACCAGCGGTAAACATCTCATAATCGACGTCATGGTTTTTGAGCCATTTATGGAAGTTGGGCAATTGTGACACCACACCAATCGAGCCGATAATGGCAAATGGTGCGGCGACGATATTATCCGCGACACATGCCATCATATAACCGCCACTCGCCGCGACTTTATCGACACAGACCGTTAGTTTTAGACCGGCATCTTTTAGACGCGCCAACTGTGCCGCTGCCAATCCATAACCATGAACCAAACCGCCACCTGATTCTAGGCGCACCACGACTTCATCGCCTTTATTGGCAGTACTGATGAGCGTACTGATTTCTTCACGAAGATGCTTGACCGCCGTGGCTTTGATATCACCATCAAAATCGAGGACAAAGACCTGATGTTTATCAGCCACGTTTTTTTTCTTACTTTTGGCTTTTAGCGCTTGCTTGGCTTTTTTAGCCATGGCTTTTTTGAATTGCTTGAGAGCAGCTTTGCCTTGAGTGGCCTCCATAAGATCTTCACGGCGTTGCTTTTGGCTTTCGTTCAGATGTAGTACTTTTAGCTCAACAGGGTTTTTGGGGGGATGAAATAGCATAATACAAATCCTCAAGTCAGTAGATATATCTATATATAGTCGATTCAATTTAAAAGTAGTACAAGGCAACCGAGTGGTGATGTATAGGTGATACTTCAAGCGAGGTCAACGCTGTAATACTTTTATAGTGGAATGACTATAGCTGTTTTTATTAGCGTGCGGTTGATATGCGCACGCTTCGCAATATTTTCAAGCAAAATGACAATATTTAACCCAATACAGATGTTACTGAATAAATACGTTTGATGCCGACTCTCGAGACCGACGCGCTCGTGTGTTTTGATTGGACTGGGCTAGTTGTATAACTTAGCTGGTTGTATAACAAAGGCAGTTTAGGCATAATATGCGTTTATATCATATTTTCTGCAGCCAACGTGATGACCATTTGTCTTAATCGCGTTGTTTGTGCTTTTTTTTGCGCATCGCTTGAATCGCGCAACAATGGCTGCATTATTGTATTTCGAATTGGGCTGACAACTGGATAACCTTATTATGACGCAAAGCACTATGACGCATAGCGAATACCGAGACGAATATTGCGGAGCCGTAACCGAAAGCTTCATTGAGCAAACCATTAGTATCGTAGGTTGGGTACATCGTCGTCGCGATCACGGTGGCGTAATTTTTTTAGACATGCGTGACCGCGCTGGTATCTTGCAAGTAGTCGTGGATCCTGATACCCCAGAAGCCTTTGCTACTGCTGATGCGGTACGTCCTGAATATGTGCTAAAAATTACCGGTCGCGTACGTCGCCGTTATGAAGGTACTGAAAACAATAATATGACCAGTGGTCAGATTGAGCTACTGGCGAAAGAAATCGAAGTATTGGCAAAATCTGAAACCCCACCGTTCCCATTGAATGATGAGAAAACTACGGTATCAGAAGACTTGCGCTTGAAATACCGCTACCTTGATATGCGCCGTCCGCAAATGCAAGAGCGCATGGTGTTCCGTGCCAAAGCCACTTCAACGATTCGTCGCTATTTAGATGACCATGGTTTCTTAGACGTTGAAACCCCTATCTTGACTCGTGCAACGCCAGAAGGTGCGCGTGATTATTTGGTGCCTTCTCGTACACGTCCTGGTAACTTCTTTGCCTTGCCGCAGTCGCCACAGCTATTTAAGCAATTGTTAATGGTGTCAGGATTTGACCGTTATTATCAAATCGCTAAATGCTTCCGTGACGAAGACTTACGTGCCGATCGTCAGCCTGAATTTACTCAGGTGGATATTGAGACTTCTTTCTTAAACGAAGAAGAAATCATGAACATTAACGAAGGTTTGATTAAGCATTTATTCAAAACCATGATGGATGTGGAGTTTAAAGATTTCCCACGTATGACTTACGCTGAAGCGATGCGTGACTATGCCTCAGACAAGCCTGACTTACGTATTCCATTAAAATTGGTCGACGTTGCCGATTTAATGAAAGACGTTGATTTCAAAGTATTTGCCGGTCCTGCGAACGATCCTAAAGGTCGTGTTGCTGCTCTACGTATTCCTGGTGGCGCATCACTCAGCCGTAAGCAAATCGATGCTTATACCAAGTTTGTCGGTATTTATGGTGCACGTGGTTTGGCTTATATCAAAGTCAATGACGCAGCTAATATCAATAACGGTGTCGATAAAGAGTCTGGCTTGCAGTCTCCTATCATTAAAAACATGCCCGACGATGTGTTGGTAAGCTTAATTGAGCGTACTGGTGCAGAAAGCAATGATATTATCTTCTTTGGTGCAGATAAAGCCAGTGTCGTAAATGATGCAATCGGTGCCCTACGCCAAAAAATCGGTCTAGACCTTGAGATGACCACTTGTCAGTGGGCACCACTTTGGGTGACTGACTTCCCAATGTTTGAAGAGACTGATGATGGTCGCTGGACGTCGATGCATCATCCATTCACGAAGCCAAAAGGTTCTGTTGAAGAGCTAAAAACCAATCCTGAAGCTGCCCTTTCTATCGCTTATGATATGGTACTGAATGGCACTGAAGTTGGTGGTGGTAGCTTACGTATCAATACTTTTGATATGCAACAAGCTGTACTTGAAGCTTTAGGTATCGGTGAGCAAGAAGCTGAAGACAAGTTTGGCTTCTTACTTGATGCGCTAAAATTCGGTGCGCCTCCGCATGGTGGCTTGGCCTTTGGTTTAGATCGTTTGATTATGCTGATGGTAGGCGCGGACTCTATTCGTGATGTCATCGCTTTCCCAAAAACCAAAACTGCTGAGTGTCCACTAACTCAAGCACCTGCTGAAGTTGATAGCAAGCAGCTACGTGATCTTGGTATTCGTGTGCGCGAAAAAGCACAGGCTGATGCCAAATAACCTGCTAAATAAATGGTCTCATGATGCTCAGATGTGTTTTAACTGATTTGCTATGTGATTCATTATCATGTGAATGGTCATGAATCCGTATGATGTTTTCAAATTCGTGCCACTGTCTGTGTTACAGATACTGGCACGTTTTGTTGCTTGGGTAATCGTAAAAATACCCAGTCTGAGTATTATGCGTACTGTCAATATTAATCTGGCGCTGATTCATCATGCACTACCAGATAATCAAAGACAGGCTTTAGTCAAAGACATTATTTATCATCAGTCTATGACCAGTATCGAGTCTATCAAAAGCTGGGCGATGCCACCTGAGTGGAGTATCGCTCAGATTCGTGATGTGCATAACAAAGACATTTTGTTAGAAGGACTGGCTAGTACCAATGGTATGCTAGCTATCGTTCCACATCTCGGTACCTGGGAGATGATGAACGCGTGGCTTAATCAATTTGGCTCACCGACCATCATGTACAAGCCAGCCAAGGGCAATTTGACCGACGACTTCATACTACAAGGTCGAGCACGCCTTAACGCCACGCTAGTACCCACTGATGGTAGCGGTGTCAAAGCCATCTTTAAGACCCTCAAACAAGGGGGCTTTAGTATTATACTACCCGACCATGTCCCCGATCCCTCAGGGGGCGTTGTCGTGCCTTTTTTTGGTATTGAGACCTTAACCAGTACGCTCGCCTCCAAACTCGCTAGCAAGACCAAGTGTGCGCTGGTCGGCTTATCTTGTATTCGCCGTGACGACGGACGGGGTTTCGATATTTATTGTTACCGACTTGATGATCCTGCCCTTTACAACCGTGATGCGTCTGTCGCTGCCTACGCCCTCAATCAAGCAATGCAATATATGATAGAAGACAAATTCAGTCATTATATGTGGGGCTATCGACGTTTTAAGCATATCCCTATTTTGGGCAATCCTTATCGCGCTGATGACACAGTATTGGCAAATTTTATTCGTACCAACCAGTCTCATTCTTCATTGCCTTCTAATAGTAAAGATGATCATAAAAAACTTCCTAACGATGATCAGCAGTAATAACCATACAAATTTTTAAACGTTTAAACATATCGCCAATGACAGCTGTGCTAACATTGACTCATACTTTCATGCCTCCTAATTTTGAATGTAATATTTTTTTATTCATATCAATACGAGTACACCATGGTAACTGACGTAGCCGAAAACTTATCAAAAAATAGAACCAAAAAAGATACTTCGCGAGCGGGACAGCGATATATTATTTGTATGAAATGGGGTGATAAGTACGGTCCTGAATACGTCAACCGTCTATACAATATGGTCAATCGCCATTTGACCTTAGATTTTCAGATGATTTGCTTAACCGATGACAGCACGGGCATCGACCCTGCGGTCATTTGTCATCCTATCCCTGAGATGGATTTACCAGCAGGACCGGAGCGTGGTTGGAAGAAACTCACCACTTTTAAGCCAGAACTATATGGCCTTAAAGGTGTCGCCTTATTCTTAGACATCGATATCGTTATCGTTGATAATATTGATAGCTTTTTTACTTATAAAGCCAAATACGATGATAGCGTCGTCATCATTCGTGACTGGAAAAAGCCATGGCGGATGATTGGTAATAGCTCGGTTTATCGCTTTAATATTGGGATGAACACCTACCCTGATTTGCTGACAAACTTTGAACGTAACTTTGAGACTATTCGTACTCAAGTTCGTCATGAGCAAGCTTATTTATCCAATTACTTACGTGAGCATCACCACTTAGAATATTGGGATAAGACGTGGTGCGTCAGCTTCAAGTACCAATGTATTGCGCCCATTCCTCTTAATTTGGTACGTACGCCTACGCTGCCTGATGGTGCAAAAATTGTTGTCTTTCATGGTGAGATTAACCCGCCAGATGCCATTAAAGGCGGCGGCGGTAAATGGTATCGCCACGTAAAGCCAAGTCCTTGGCTGATACCTTATTGGCAGTGACCCTGTCAACAATCCTTTATTCGAGTTCTTGCGATGCCGATGGTTTACTCAACATTTGAACGAATAAAAGAGGCTTCGTTAAAAATCTGGAAAAATCATATGGCACTAACGCCCGGCTTACCTCGTGTCGTTGAAGATAACTGTGCGGATGAGCCATTACTTGATTCATCAGTGCTGCTAAGCCCTCGAATCGCTTAGGGAGACTAAGTTGTGCACCGGCAACAACTCTCTTGGACCAAACGGACAATCCATACTGATTACCGGTACGCCTAGCGCTTGTGCCTCAACGATAGTATAGTCAAAATCCTCAAACCTAAAGATCAGCGGCGTGCTGTTTTGGCGTAAGCATGCAATAACTCATGATGACCTTTCATACTATCGAATGAGGCCACGTGAATCATATATTTTTTATACGTAATACCGAACTGGCTAAGAGCCAATGGCTGCTTAGCTGCTTTTTTTATATCATCGATAGCGCAAGGATTATAAATGGTCGTCGTCTTATTCACATTGCCTATCAATGCTAACAAATCCTGTCGTGCACCATCGCTAACACAGCTACACGAATGGGCACCATACACCATTTTTAGGTGGGTAATGGTTGTTTGCAGATCGCTTACTAGCTTCTCTTGAAACTGTCTGGACACTGCCGTATGCAATACATTGATGATATTTGTTAATTGGCTATACGCCATTATGCAGTTGATTTTGTAGATATTGGCTAGAATAAGATCAGGTACGCCTATATTGCCGAGTACATACTCATCTATCCGTTGCGCCACCGCTCTATAGGCATTTGCTTGCTCGGAATCGGGTGCAAATACTTGCTCAGCAAACACTTGATCGTACGGCACCACATGAACATGCACGCATGAATCTAATGGCATATCTCGGGTATATTCGAGACAAAGTACATGGACGTCGTAATTTAAATCGGCATAGGCCCGTGCCAAGGTCGTGACCATGCGCTCAGCACCGCGCCCTTCTAGTGCTTTTAATATCAGTAAAATAATGGGTTTCATCGTAAGAGTCTTGATCTGGTTATTGGATATATCAGTAAAGGACTTAACGTTACTTATTGCAGCCTTCTGGCTTTATATGCTAGTCTCATCTCCTTTTATAACCTCGCTTTAATAATCAATTGCGTTGATAATAATGGCGCTAAAAATAATAATTAGATCAATCTAAACCTGGGATAGTAAGGATTGAAATGCTAGCAATAAGCCAATTAAATAATAGGATAAGTTATGAAACTGCCTGACGAAAAACAATTGGATATCGTTATAGCTTGGGTAGATGGTGCTGACCCGATCCTAAAAGCAAAGAGGAACCAATACAAGTCCGACAAATCAGTGGCCTCAGATGCGATAACTGCCACCCGTTTCGCTAGTGATGATGAAATATATTATAATATTGCTTCTATTCTAAAGTACGCTCCTTTTTGTCGTCATATTTATATTGTTAGCGATCAACAGCAGCCTACGTTTATAGATGAGTTTGCCAAACAAAATATCTGTGCCATGGATAAAATACGTATTATTGATCATAAAGATATATTTTTAGGCTATGAAGAATTTTTGCCTACTTTCAATACTCGCTCAATTGAAACTATGATAAGTAATATTGAAGGCTTATCCGATTATTTTATTTATATGAACGACGATTTCTTTTTTAATCAGCCCGTCGCTATAGAGGATTTTTTGGATAAAGAAAAGCTTGTGATTCATGGTCATTGGCGTAAAAGTACAGTTCTGAATGCCAAACTCAATTTCCGAAAATCTCGATTTAAATTCTTGGCAACACCAGTACAACCAAGCCACACCGTAGCACAGATGTTAAGTGCCAAAATATTGAATATGGATGAGTTCTTTGAAATTCACCATTATCCACATATCGTTGATAAAAAGGTAATACAAAACTATCTGCTTAGCCATCCACGATTTTTAGAAAGCCAAATTAAATATAAATTCAGAGACGTAGCTCAAGTCAACCCTATAACCCTGATGAATCATTTAAAAATTCAAAAAAATGAAGTGCATTTGCAGCCTGATATCCCTATTAATTATCTAAAGAATAATGATGGTGTTAAGGGTTTTATAGCCGCGTTAGAGGATAATGCTATCAAGTACGGCTGTATTCAAAGCTTAGATTTACTTGAGGCAGAATCTTATATGAAGGTCAGTCAGGCCATGAGAGATAAATTCTCAGCTTACTTACCTTCTTCGGTGCTAACAGATACAAACAAACCTAAACGCTAACGCTTTTAAACCTAGCTTAGCAATTATTTGGATGCATTATGAAAATATCAGTAATAGGTACAGGCTACGTAGGCTTATCAAACGCGATGCTACTAGCGCAGCATAATGAAGTGATCGCGGTCGATGTGGTTGCTGAAAAAATTGATATGCTCAATGCTAAGCAGTCCCCCATTGAAGATAAGGATATTGAAGATTTTTTATTAAACAAGCCCATTGATTTTACCGCTACTTTAAATGCTAAAAAAGCCTATGAAAATGCGGACTTTATCATTATAGCCACACCAACTGATTATGACCCTAAGACCAATTATTTTAATACCTCAACCGTAGAAGCGGTGATTGAAGAGGTATTATCAGTCAATACACAGGCGTTAATCGTTATTAAGTCAACGGTGCCAGTTGGTTATACTATGAGTGTAAGAGAGCGCTATAACACCGATAATATCATCTTCTCCCCTGAGTTCTTAAGAGAAGGCCAAGCGCTACATGATAACCTTTATCCTTCTAGAATTATCGTCGGGGAGCAATCGGAGCGCGCAGAACAGTTTGCAAACTTACTATTACAAGGGGCGATAAAAAAGGACGTACCACTGCTGTTTACTGAGCCGACAGAAGCCGAAGCAATCAAGCTGTTCTCAAACACTTATCTAGCTATGCGTGTGGCTTACTTTAATGAGCTGGATACTTATGCGCAGACGTTTGGGCTGTCCACCAAGCAAATCATCGAGGGCGTTGGCTTAGACCCTCGTATCGGCACTCATTACAACAATCCCTCGTTTGGTTACGGTGGCTACTGCCTTCCCAAAGATACTAAGCAGCTGTTGGCCAATTACGACGAGGTGCCGAGCAATTTGATTAGAGCGGTCGTCGACTCTAATAGGACTCGTAAAGACTTTATCGCAGATAAAATTATCGAGAGAAAGCCTAAAATTGTCGGTGTGCATCGCTTGGTTATGAAGAGTGGTTCGGATAACTTTAGAGCCTCTGCTATTCAAGGCATCATGAAGCGCATCAAAGCTAAAGGCATAGAAGTCGTGGTATATGAGCCAGTACTGGAAGAAGAAGAGTTTTTTAACTCAAAAGTGATAAAGGACTTGGAAGAGTTCAAATCAATCAGTGATGTTATCGTAGCCAATAGACTTTCTGCTGATATAGAAGATGTAGCGAACAAGGTTTTCACTCGCGATTTATTTGGGAGCGATTGATGAAAGTGTTAATCACAGGTGCTGCAGGATTTATTGGCTTTCATTTAATCAAAGCGTTATTGAATGATAAATTTTTAGATAAAGACTCCTTTGTTGTTGGCATTGATAATCTCAACGATTATTACGAAGTTGAATTGAAACAAGAGCGTTTGCGAATACTAAGTGAGCTTCCAACAGCAAAAGCCTTTAAATTTATTAAATTAGACCTTGCGGACCGTGAGGCAATGTCCGCTTTGTTCTCTAAATATAAGTTTGATGTTGTCATTAATCTTGGTGCTCAGGCTGGCGTACGTTACTCTATTGAAAACCCCAACGCCTATATGGACTCAAACATGGTGGGTTTTTTAAACGTTCTTGAAGGGTGCAGGCATACTAAGGTAAAGCATTTAGTATATGCCAGCTCCAGCTCTGTATACGGTATGAACATCAAGCAGCCCTTTAGCACTGAAGACTGTGTTGATTTCCCTATTAGCTTATATGCAGCTACCAAAAAGTCCAATGAGCTTATGGCGCATAGCTACAGCCATTTATACAACATTCCTACTACAGGTCTGCGCTTTTTTACCGTTTACGGCTCTTACGGTCGCCCTGATATGGCGTATTTTTCCTTTACCAAAAAGATACTGGCAGGTGAGCCTATCGATGTCTTCAATAACGGTATTATGCAGCGAGACTTTACTTATATTGATGATATTATCCAAGGTATCATGCGCATAATGGAAAAACTGCCCTCTTCTCAGACTTCTTCTATCACGACGGCAACTGCTCCTTATAAGCTATACAATATTGGTAATAACCAGCCTATCACCCTACGCCGATTTATTACTGCTATTGAAAGCGCTTGCGGTAAGAAAGCTAAAGAAAACTTATTGCCGATGCAAGCAGGCGATGTACCTATTACTTATGCTGATATTGATGAGCTAGTAGAAGATATTGGTTTTAGACCTAAGACCAATATTGAAGAGGGGATTGAAAAGTTTGTAAATTGGTATAGAGCTTATTACAGCGTTTAAAACAAACTGACATAAAGAGAACTGAGTTTCCAGAGCTAAAATCTTCGAAACTTATTTCATTATATTCACTCGATGGAGTTTATGGCATGGCTACAGAATCAGCATGGCAGCGAAAGCTGACTTTGATGTTTAGGAGTGAAAAAAGACTCAATGCTGGTAAAATTCTCAAAAATTACCATAATAAAAGCTTTGCAGAAATGAAAGCCACATTAATAGATGAGTCAATGTGTGACTTAGGAGCGCTTACCGACGAGCGTAAAAGTAAAGATTTAGAAAGTCATTTAAACAATTTGAAGCATCAGATGGTGGGTCATTCAGAACTTTATTTTTATCACAATACCTTGGTCATATTATTACGTCGTAAGTATAAAAGAGATAAAACCTTTGCTGAATTTGAGCGATTATGGGCCGCTGAAAGTGAGTACTTATTAGAGCATTTATCTATACGCTGGATCGTTTCTGCCTGTGATACCTTTATTGATCATTCCACAGATATCACTAGAGCAACGATTTTGATGAATGTCATTACCTTAATTAACACTTTAAGAACGTACGAAACCAAGAACTTTTTACAGCTTCCTATTGATACAGATCCTAGGCCAGTGCTTAATGATAAAAGTGATATGCTTTATAAGGGCGACTTACCTCTTTATGATGGTCTTACTTACTTCCGAATCGGCACTGACGATAGCTTAAGAAATATGCGCAAGCGTTATCGTAAATTTTACAAAGCGGATGAACTGGCAACAACTATATTGCTATCTGTATTTGAAAAACTCCAAAATAATGATAGTGCTTTCTCAATCTTAAGACAGCTACATACAGATGAATGGTCTAAATGGTGGTTGGATTAGATATATACACTAATATTCATTTTAGACTTTCTGCGAATGTATTATACTTCTCCGCTATCTTTATAGGAAGCATATCTTCATCGAAGGGCGAGCGGAACTGCTGAGGGCTTTTCATTGCTTGATTCATTTTATCTGCCATAGCTTCTATATCTCTCATTGGCATTAAATTATTACTTGGAAGTAGCTCGCTTGGACCCGATGGGCAATCAGTACTTATAACAGGCGTGCCTATAGCCAATGCTTCAGGTATTACTAAAGGACAGCCTTCCCAGTCAGAAGTCAATACTTTGAACTGAGCATGTTTGATATAAGGAAAAGGGTTCTCACGAAATCCTAAAAATATCACCCTATCTTCAAGTTTAAACTCTGCAACTAATCTTTCCACTTCACTTTTGTGCTTGCCTTGACCTAACAGTAATAAAAGCATAGATTGATCGGTTCGCGCATATGCTTGGATCAATAGATCATGACGTTTTGCATCTTTAAAACTACCCACATGAACAATATAATTTTGATATTCAGGAATAAAGGCATTAGCCTGTCTTTGAATAACGTCTCTATCAATAGGGTTATGAATTGCTGTTGTCGGTGTGATATTACCAAAGGTCTGAATGAAATCTCTTTCCACACCATCACTCACACATACGCAAGGATGTTTAGAATAAATTCTCAATAGCTCTTCTTTTTTCTTGTTAATATCTTCTTCTTTCTTGAGTTTATATAACAGCGATACGGTATTGTGTATAACGTAAACAATATTTTCTAATTTGCTATAACTAAAAATACTGTCCGAACGATCAAGATTGGATAATATCAAATCTGGTTGTCCAATTTTTTTTGTAATGTACTTATCTACTCTACGTGCAAATATCTCGTCTCGACGTTCTTTACCTGGAACAAGTTTATAAGGCTTAAACTTAAGTACATGATAGTTAAGATTTACATCAAGTTCATATTGAACTAATGGTTTAAACCTTAAAATATGCACTTCATAACCCAACTCATAAAAACCTTTCCCTAGAGTGAGTACGACTCGCTCTGCACCACCACCTTGTAGGCAATTGATAGCTAATACCACTATTTTGGTGGATTTCTTCATAACTGACAACCTATAAATAAATCAAATACTTGTATTATTATTTGTTAGTAAAATAATAAACTAACGCTTAAACATCTTTGAAAATAACGACTTTTTAAGCTTTGGACGAGTAACATTATTACCAGTATAACGCTGCTGGGATTTTTTTGGAAAATCTCCAAAAGGGTCTACACGATAGTTTTCTAATTGATAACCGTTAGCCAAAGCCTCACTGTAATAACTATCAAATAACTCAACTAAATCTTGTCTAGGATGTGGTAAAACTTCTCCATCGAACCAATGCTTTGAACCTTCTTCTTCAATCCTTTTCAATGAATACTTATGACTAAACTGCGTGCCCATATCAGAATAGTGTAAAACTTTAATAGCTTCTATCGGTAAACTTTCTCCATCAATACAATTATAGCTGTCATTGAAGGGTTCTAAAAGTCGTGGGTTCTTTTTTATCATCTCCATTATTTTTTTATGACTATCAGCATCCTCCATAATCTTCTCAACTGAAGGGAGAATACTTTTAGCACGACTACAATCCCATACACAGGTACACATGCGAGTTTTTTTAGAAACTTTCTTAGCCGCTACTATAGATTTCCCATCAATTGGATGATTCCATAATTTTAACAAATCATCTAAAATTACAACATCTGTATCCATATAGATAGCATATCCAGAATAATCACAATATTCTGGAATCGCCCAACGAAACCCTGAAAACGGGGTATCCCATTTAGTAGTATTCCATCCTTCGCCAGTCTCAGGATTAGAATACCAATAGCTATTAGGATCACGCGATAACTGCATCCACACTATTTCAACTGGTACACTAGTATGTTTATGAATACTGTAATCTAGTACCATCATCTGCTCTAAATCACAGTTATTAGGATCACACCCCACAAAGACTCTGATAGTTTCATTCTCTTTCATATCTTCACCTGCTAACTGGTAAACATTATAAATGTAGTATGGTTAAATTAATCTCTAAGCTAAAGAATGTCTGGCTGCTATTTATTTTTTCTAATTTCCACTTACTCTCGCCAGTATTTTTCTATCCACCCTACTGGTAAAATAAAATGACGCAAATGGCGCAGTGGTCTTTTTAGATTTTTGGGCTCAGTGATTCTTTTTAAGTGATCCTTAGCATTGTTAGCCGCGTTTTTATTGTACTTACCTTCAATAGCATGCGTAGGATATAGATCACCAGGGAATATTACGATGCGAGCACCCTTAGGAATCTTTGGCTCTTTAAAGTAGTTAAGCGGGAATGGCTGACGACACTTACGTCTAAAGTGCGCAACCCACGCTTTTGGAAATAGCTTTACCCCGCCCGGCGCATTACGAGTGACGAAGCGTTGCTCAAAACGATATTCATCAGCGATACCTTGTGGATCCGCTTTAAATTTTTCTTGTAAAGAGATCAGCGAACCAACTTGAAATCTAAAACAGGAAGTCTGTCCCAAACGCTCTAAAGGATTGCTAGGATTATAAGACAAAACAATATCATCGGGCTTGCCATATTCAAAGAAAGGATCAAGGCTATCTACAATAATGACATCTAAATCTACAAATAGTACGGTACCCGTTAGATCCCCTAGCTTTTCACCCCACAAACGTGACTTTGGCCATTTACCCAAAGTATTGGTTGGCATGGTCACATCTAGCGGAGGTAGTTTCTGGCATTCAATCTCTGAACGCACGTCTGTCGTATCATCGGTAAAACACACAAAACGGAACGGCGGGGTAATATTACGTGATACCATGCCATAAAGTTTATTGGCATAATCAGCTCCGTATTTCGTACCCCATTTAATACAGATAATTTGTTTGATATTTTCATTATCTGCTGTACTAGAGTCTATTGGCATAAACTGCTCACTTTAATTGTATGGATAAATATGACAAATATATTAGCATAAAAAAGCTGAACGTTTATGCTCAGCTTCTTGGATGGATTTAAATATTTTTTAATAAACTTTTATTTTAATCAATAAAGCTTAACCAATCCATGTATTTCTCATTGCGACCATGAACCACATCAAAATACAGCGTTTGCAGTTTTTCAGTCATTTCACCACGACCACCATTACCAATAGTGCGGTCATCGTATTCACGAATAGGCGTGACTTCCGCAGCAGTACCGGTCATAAATATCTCATCCGCCAAATAAAACTCATCACGAGTGATACGACGTTCAGTGACTTTGATACCTAAATCTTCGGCAAATTGGATAATGGTACGACGAGTGATACCGTCCAATGCCCCGCCCGCTAAGTCTGGCGTATGGAGCTCGCCGTTCTTGACTAAGAATAAATTCTCGCCTGAACCCTGACAGACATAGCCTTGTGAATCCATCATGATCGCTTCGTCATAGCCATTACGCGTAACTTCCCGGTTCGCCATGATAGACACTGGATAGTTGCTCGATGCTTTAGCCTTGCACATAGTGACGTTAGGCAAATGATGAGAATAAGAAGACGTTTTTACTCGGATACCGTTTTGGATACCGTCTTCGCCCAAATAAGCACCCCAATGCCACGCAGCAACCATCGCATTGATACTATTATCATGAGCAGCTAAGCCCAGCTTTTCAGCGCCAATCCATATCAGCGGGCGGATATAAGCTTCTTCTAGGTTGTTCTGCTTAACCACATCTTTATGGGCTTGCTCAAGGGTAGCCGCATCAAAAGGTACCTCCATTTGAAAAATAAAGGCAGAGCCAAGCAAGCGTTCCGTATGATCTTTCAAACGGAAAATGGCGGTACGCTTATCATCGGTTTGATAGGCACGCACGCCTTCAAAAACGGCGATGCCATAATGTAAGCTGTGAGTCAATACATGAATTTTGGCATCTGGCTGTTCAATCATTGTGCCATTCATCCAAAGCTTACCATCTTGTGTTGCCATATTCATTTTATAGTCCTTATGCTAGCGCTGGCGTCTAACTTTTTTGAGTAAATTTTAATTAATGGTATTTAACAACATCATATGATAACACCACAGCATCGATTTTTATTATCAAAATAAAGATTCATTATTGCAAACAACTACGATTTAGTCGGTTGAGACAATCTAGAGACAAGACAGGCGAGTGAAAGTACTACTAATCGTAGACTGAGCAAGCCTGACATCGTATCCGATTTATAAGGGATTGACTATAGAGTTATTATGATGCGCCAGTAATTATATCACTGGCAATGCTGGTAAATGCAAAGTTTTAGTTTGTACCTAAATGGCTTTTCTTTATATTAGAATTTTGGATTTGAGTATATTATCTTATGGAAGCAAACGGTACTGCAGATCATTAATACTATTTTTACTCCGTTGAATCTACACCCATAAGATGCTGCCACTGCGCTTGCACCAATGCCCGCGTCTCTTGCCACAGTGATTCATCAACCAATAATGACTGCTCGGACAAAGCCAATTGATGAGTGGCGGCGCGTATGCGCAGATAAGCATCGGTCAAATCCTGACATACTTGCTCCTCCCAAATACCGAGTGCCGCGACTTCTTCAAAAATACGCACATTGTCGCTCCACTTCGTCAAACTTGGGTGATCGTGTGAATAGGCCAATACCGCAAACTGTGCCAAAAACTCAATATCTACAATGCCGCCCGCATCTTGTTTTAGATGAAATTTACCCGCTTGTTGCTGCCATTGACTGGTGCCCAGATGTTTTTGCATTTTTATGCGCATACTGGTGACATCGATTCGAACTTGCTCAATCGTACGCGGTAGTGCCAACACATCTCGGCGAATATCACAAAAAAGTGCTGTCACTCGTTTGTCCCCACATATTGCCCGTGCTCTCACCAAGGCCTGATGCTCCCATGCCCAAGCTTTTTCGAGCTGGTAGGTCTCAAACGCATGACAAGAAACCACCATCATACCGGCATTACCAGATGGGCGCAGGCGCATATCAATATCATAAACGCGTCCATCACGAGTTTGCGTATTGAGATAATTCATCAGTTTTTGCACCAGACGAGCAGCGAACTTCATGCCACTCACTGATTTTTCACCCGTGGTCATTCCCTGCTCTTTTATCTTATGTAAAAACACCAAATCCAAATCAGAAGAATACGATAATTCAAGACCGCCAAGTTTGCCATAACCGATAATCGCAAAACCGCAATCGGCTTCAGTGACCGGATCACCATCTTGACCGATAGGATAGCCATAGCGTTTGACAATCTCTGCAAAGGCGCGCTCAAGTGCTGCCTCTAATACCACTGCCGCGATATAAGTGAGTGAATCAGACACTTTCATAATTGGCCGTTCAGCCAACACATCACTGGCAGCAACAGCCAGTACCTGATTTTTTTTGAACAGTCGCAATACGCTAAGCAGCTCTTCTTCGTCGTTAGGCTCTACACGCAGTAGCTGCTGGCGCAAGATATCATGCAGCTCTAGCTTGTCTGGCAAGTGACGGTAGCGCTGTTGTAAGAAAGTATCTAGCAGTACTGGGTAATGCGCCAGCTCTTTTGCAATCCAAGGGCTAGCTGATAGCATTGGTATCAGCTCAATGGTTGCATTGGGGTTTTCGGCAATCATGACCAAATAAATAGAACGGCGGCAAATCGCTTCTAGTAAGGCAATCAAGCGTGGCAGAGCGGTATTGGCCAGCTGCTGCTGTTCTTGATGCGCCAGTAACGCATGGACAATCACAGGATACGCATCATCCAGGCGCTCTCTGGCTTCATCACTCAAGTTGGCGACCATCTTTGATTGCCAAAACTCTTGCAACTGCGCGCGGTTCTCTTCTGTCAATACTTGATCCAAACTGGCAATTTGTTCTTCAAAATGAACTGGTTCGAGCTCGGTATCTTCTTTAGCGGGAACCTGACGTTCGGTCACCATGCGCTCAAATGGTATATTTACATTGTTTCGATGACTGTTCAGTGTGTTCAGCAATGCCTGCCAATCTTCAAACCCAAGGGTAATGGCGAGATTGTGCTGCCAATAGTGGTCATGGGGTAAGCGCTGGGTCTGCTGATCATTGATGGCCTGAATGCCATGCTCAAGTCGACGCAAAAAGCGATAGGCCGCTTGCAGCTGCTCATAAGTTGACAGCTCTAAATATTTGAGCTCATATAACGCCTGCATGGCTTGTAAACACGACTTAACCTGTAGCTGTGGATGCCGACCGCCATAAATCAATTGGAAAGCTTGTACGATAAACTCAATATCTCGAATCCCGCCCGCACCCAGCTTAATATTATCCAAATCTTCACGCTGCGCCACTTGGTTCTGAATCAAAGACTTCATTTCTCTGAGCGCTGAAAAAGCACTGTAATCGACATAATAGCGAAAGACAAAAGGCCTAATGAGCGCTTGTATTCGGTCATAAAATGGCGACTCTATTTGTCCCACTACACGCGCCTTTAACCATGCAAAACGCTCCCATGCGCGCCCATGCAAGGAAAAATACTTTTGCAAGGCGGATAGATGAATAGCCAGATCGCTGCCATCACCCCACGGCCGCAAGCGCATATCGACACGAAACACAAAACCATCAGCGGTATTGTTATCCAATAGCTTGATAATCCCTTGACCAAGCCGGGTCATAAAACGCTTGTTATCGATGCTGCGAGTGCCTTTTGCTTTGTCACCATCGGTAGCGCCGCGGGCTTGATGAACAAAGATAAGATCGATATCACTCGATAAGTTCAGCTCGTGAGCACCAAGCTTACCCATCGCCATAATCGCCATGTCATCAGTTTGAACGTTGCCTTGCTCATTGATGAAGGTTGGCTTGCCATAGCGGGTCACCAGCTCCTGATAGGTATATTCCTTGGCGAACGAAATACAACCATCAGCAAACTCAGACAGCTCATCGGTCAATTGCTCGAGGGCAATCATACCGAGGGCATCTTGCCAAATCCAGCGCATCATCAGCAGCATGCGTAAGTGTCGTAGGCCACTCATGACCTTGGCTTCATTAGCCAGTTGGTAGTTTTCATCCAAGGTATAATCTTGTATCAGATCATCAATTTGCTGACGTGTTAAGGTATGATCAAGTGGATAACTGCGTAAAAATGTCTGACAGGAGGCGGTTCGGCTCTGCCAAATCTGATAAGCAAACTCACTCGCCGTCTGCAATACTTGGATTTGCGCCGATGTCGGTTGATAGTCATTATTATTGGTTGCAGCTGATGGCATAGTAATAAACGTTCCTTGCAATATAAATTATAGCGAGTGTCATTTTTATTATAATAGCATGAAAATTTTATGCTCAAAGCTATGCTAAAAAAACATATTACCATTTTGGAAAGTTGCGCTAAAAACTCGTGCTACCGATGAAGGTTATCTGATGATGAAGGCTATCTTATAAAGAATAAACATCTCAAGCTATAGGACTGATGCACATGTTCATCAAAACAGTGTCAAAAAGAACTGCCATTATATAGTCAGTTCAATTCAAAAATCATACAGCAAAACTGAGACAAATTTTTCGCAGCCTCTGCCAGCACAGACACAGCAAACAAGAAAACAAGAAAACAAGAAAAATGTGTCTCAGTTCTGCGTTACGACACCATGTACCTATTTTATTGAGAATCTACTATAGTAGGCTTTGCATTTTACGACTTGAACAACAGATTTGATGAGAAAAAAAACAAATCGTAGAATGGTATAATAATGAGCAAATCAAATATCGAGAAAACTTTGTTGAAGGTTTTGAAAGTATACCGGCTGTCTTTTTTTGCCAATACATGGCGAAATTGTCTAACCTAGAATGACTAGGCGTCAAAAATTTCACTGCGTATTGTCTAAAAAATAGCCACTGCCAGTGCCACATTTGAATGTTCAACAGACCCTAATACTGATCCATACCTTCAATAATTGAGTGCTAATCCTTATTATCAACAACTGCTAAACAGCGATACCACATTTATGACTACAGATACCCCGCTACTACTTGTTACAGCCGATCCCAGTCATCCGCTTGCCCAGTTAGCCTTACGCTATGCTCGCGCCTATCTTAAGAGCACAGTCATGAATACTAAGACAACGGATAGTGATGTTTCTAAACAGCAGGCTATCTTGAATGTGTTTTTTTATGCAGATGGTGCTCACACCGCCAATCGCTTACGTTGGCAGTCAGCCGAACAAATCGACCTCACTCAACAATGGCAAAATCTGGCTAAGCAATATCAATTGCCATTACCTGTCTGCGTCAGCACTGCCCTCAGTCGCGGGATTAGTGATCGCGAAAATGGTGCTCGCCATCAACTTGAAGGGGACAACCTAGCAGCAGGATTTAGCTTGGTTGGGCTGAGTGAGTTGGCAATGATGATGCAAAGCAACTGCCGCCTCATACAATTCTAGCAACGCATGATTGACGGTATTCTGTTTGACAACTGCTTGTGACAACCAACCTTTGGAATAAACCATGAAATTACTGATTCAGCTGCGGACACCGACAGAAATAGCAAGTTATGAAGGTTGTGCCCTCGCACTGACGCTGGCAACTTTTGGTCACGACGTCCAGCTTTATTTGGATGCCCCTATCTTTGGTTTATTAATGCAACCAACATCGCGCTTACATGGCATGATTCAATCGCTTGAGCTGTATGACATGCCAGCGGCGTGGCTACCTGCGGATGTATTTAGTGGATGGCTCACCGGTATGGTGCCAACCGATTTGGCTAGCCAATTAACTCCAATGCCTGAGGTCATTGACTCCCAAGACTTTGAGCAAGTACTCACTTTTTAATATCATCATACTATCGTTAAATGACACTCTCTTTGACCAATCAAAATATAACCAACAATCGGATCCATTATGGCCACCTTATACCAATTACATAGCAGCATGGATAAGCTCGAACGCAGCACAGAAGAGCTATCACGCACGTGGCACACAGGCGACAGTATCTTATTACTGGGCACGACTGTCGCTTTTATTGATTGGCTCAATGCCTCTTTAGGTGAAAATGATATCGATGGTATTGCGGGTGTTTATGCGCTCTCCGATGATGTGGCACAGCTAACGCCGAACATAGCTACGCAGCTCAACCTAGCGGCCAAGCTAACCGGTCTGCTAACGGATGATGAATGGGTCACTCTGACTCAAGACAGCCAGTTTGATAAAGTGGTGACGGTTGCCTTATGACTAATGATGTCCTTACTACCGCTACCACGTCTGCTGAAACGGCAGATAATATTGCGCTCGATCAAGACGGCCATTTATGTGATCACACTATTTGGTCGCCTGCGATTGCGCAGCAGCTGGCAAATACGTTGGATATCAATTTGACAGTGGAACATCTAGAGATTCTGCAACAAGTGCGAGCCTTTTTTACTAAGTTTAATCACGCGCCAGCGACAAGACCGCTCATTAAGTGGTTACAAAAGACCTTGCCAGAGCAGGATATTAGCAATCAGAAACTCCAGCAATTATTCAATACTGGCTTGGTCGCCCGTCATGTCAATCGTCTTGCTGGACTACCGAAGCCGCCTAATTGCTTATAAAGTAGCACTGATTGCTGCTCGCGTTCAGACGTTTAAAGCATGACTTTCAGTAAAAATCAATCAGTATATCAGCCGCTACTTTGGGTCATAAACCTTTAGCGTGTCATACCCAACACTGCGACCTTCATCACCCGCAAAACCCTGCTGACGCCATATCTCATACAGACATATCGCCACGCTATTGGACAGATTCAAGCTGCGTGAATCTGCCAGCATAGGCAAGCGCAACCAATGATCAGCGCCGATACTTTCACGAATATCATCCGCCAATCCTGCTGTTTCAGAGCCGAATACTAAAGCAATATTGGGGGGCGATGTCAGCGCATCTTGCTCATTGTCAGCAACTTGCCCACTAAAATTATACTCATAAAATGGCTTGCTCAGCTTGGTGGTCAATGCTGTGATGACATGACAGTCCGATGCTATAAGCGCTTGCCTAGCAGCTGCCCAATCGTCATGTACTTGCAGATGGGCATACTCATGGTAATCTAATCCTGCACGGCGTAGTTTTTTGTCATCAAGCTCAAACCCTAATGGCTTAACCAAATGCAACTGCGCCCCACTATTGGCACATAAACGAATAATATTGCCAGTATTACTGGGCATTTTTGGTGCTACCAGCACGATATGAATAGTCATTATCACTCCATCAATTGTCTGAACATCATTATTTTAGTGCTATCGCCAATCCTATATAAACAGATTTAGCTATCGGGCTCGTTCAACCCACTACTGCTAGTAGCTTTTGCTAATGGATTCGCTCGTTGTCTTTATATAAAAATTACCTTGAATGGAATATATATGCCAAGCGTAATCAAAAGTTACAGTTTACTGGCAAAAATTACATTTTGATACTGGGCACAGATTTTAACTTTCTTTATTATGGCTTTACTGGATTGCGAGATAATATACACACATTGTTGTCGTATCCTGTAATCCTTCAGTGAGGCTTAAGCAAACTGCTTAGCATCGCTGTTATTATTTATAACCACCTATCTATTTTGAGGAAATTATTATGAAAAAATTAATCATTGCATCTTTGACGGCTATGTTTGTATTGACTGGTTGCAACACTTTTAAAGGTCTAGGTCAAGACGTATCTAGCGCTGGCGATGCTGTAACTGGCGGTGCTCAAGACGTACAAAACAAAATCTAATTATTCATTTATTAGACTTGTTTTTAAAAGGCTTACCATTTGTTTGGTAAGCCTTTTTTTGCTTTGTTACATTATTTCTTTTAAGTAGTCATTTCAGAATATCTAAAATAAGCAGTTTTCTATTATAAGAACGCTCTTAATATTTGGTTGAGGTATCTGCTGCCTAATGCAGTCGGTTTTAGATACTGACGATCATCCACGAGTAACCCCTGCTTGATTAGTTTATTGATTTGCTCAGCGATACTGTCATAGCAAAGCCCTGTTCGAGCCTCAAACAATGCCCATGACACCCCAGCATGTAAACGTAGTGCATTGAGCATAAATTCGCTGACCAGCTCATCACTATCAATCTGCTGCCAACCAATCATTTTTGGGAAATTCTGGCTGGTGTTAGATGGGTCAGTAATATCTTGATAGTCGACATAATCCTTCGGTAAGCGTGACTTACTAAAACGATAAATACCTGATTCTGCTAATAACTCACTACCTTGACCTTCGTGACTTTCTACAGTCACCTTACCATGAGCACCTGCGCCAATCGCCAAATAATCACCAAACTGCCAATAATTGACATTGTGGCGGCACGGCTTATCGGAAGCGCCAGACCATGCCGACACTTCATAATTATCGTAGCCCAATTGCTGTAGCAATGCCTGACCGGCTTGCTCAATATCAGCGAGGCTGTCCTCATCGGGCAAAATAGGCTGACTGCGGTAAAACACCGTGTTAGGCTCAATCGTTAGCTGATACCATGAGATATGGGTCGCGCCAGCAGTGTGTGCGGTTTGAATATCATTTAGTGCTTCGGTTAAACTTTGCTGCGGCAAGCCATGCATCAAGTCGACATTGACACGCTCAAACCCAGCACTCCGTGCCGCCTTAATGGCTGATAACGCTTGCTTGGGATCGTGTATGCGCCCGAGAGTTTTAAGCTTATCTGCAGCGAAGCTTTGCACGCCAATCGACAAGCGATTGATACCAACATCCAAATACTGAGCAAATGGCGCATGTTCAAGCGTACCCGGATTGGCTTCCATCGTAACCTCAATGTCATCTGCGAATATAAAACACGCACGCAAGCCAGCAAATAAACGCTGATACTGCGCAATCGGTAGTAGCGATGGCGTCCCACCGCCAATAAATATCGAGCCAATCTCACGTCCTTGAGTCAACGGCTGCTGCATTTGAGCATCCAATAACAACGCATCGACGTATTCGTCATACATCGATAGCTGACTGTTTACTGGTAGCTCATGCGAATTAAAATCGCAATACGGACACTTCTTTACACACCATGGAATATGAATGTAGAGGGCTAATGGAATATCCATCGCACTTATATCCGTCATATGATCATCGCTATTGATAATATCGACGCCGTTACTCTCTTTTAAATGGCTTTCAGATTCAGTTTTGGGCATAGATAGACTTATTGATTATTGAGCTATTATTATACAGTCGGTTCACTATAGTTTAGATACAAGGAAGGCGCGTGAAAATAATACAAATAGTAGACTAAACGAGCCTGACACCGTATCTGACTTATGTAGGATTGACTATAGCTATAAAAAGTATCGCTAGGATAACGGTTAGAAGCCTTAATGAAAAGCATCATGACAACAAAATAACTCACAAAACCACTCACAAAATCCATGTTAATACTGGCATCTGACAGGCAATATAATCGTTACTGATAAAAATCGTTCGCTATAAAGCACCGCTAATAATAAAGGGATACAAGATATGGCCTATTGGCTTATGAAATCAAACCCAAAGTTTTTTAGTATTCACGATTTGCAACGCTTAGGCACAGAAGGTTGGGATGGCGTGCGCAACTATCGAGCCCGTAACTTTATGCGCGATGATATGCAAGTCGGTGACAAGGTGTTCTTTTATCACTCTAGCGCCAAGCCTTCTGGCGTTGCTGGTATCATGACCGTCAGTAAAGCCGGCTATCCGGACCCCACACAGTTTCATCCGGAACATCGTCACTACGACCCTATCGCCACCGAAGATGAGCCAAGATGGTATATGGTAGATGTCACCTTTGAGCAAGCGTTTATAGAAGTATTGCCCTTATTAGAACTCAAGTTTTTGCCTGCACTTGAGGATTCATTATTGCTTAGAAAGGGCTGTCAGCAGCTAACCGTCATTCCTCTAGAGCCCAAGCACTGGCACGCTATTATAGAGATGTCGGATCATATGGATTTATTGTGAGATGATTTATTGTCAGATGATGATCATCTTGGGCGGTAACTATTGGGTATACTTTCTCTGACATCAATTAACACTTATCCCTGCGCTCGTCGTTTAAATTTTGCTATATTTATTAGCAGATAACAACATCTCCATACTCAACAGTAATATCTCATCTTTTTATAACTATCATATTTCAATTATCAGGACTCGTTTATGAGCGCACCCAAACTAGTATTGTCTTTATTAACCGTTAGTATGCTTGAGCGCTTGCGGCAGTGATGGCGATAAGGTCAAAGAAGAATACGACCGCGTAGAAGATCAGGTTAAAAACGAATACGATCGTATAGAAGACAAAGTCAAAGAAAAATATAAAGAAGCCGAAGATAAGCTGACTGATGACGAAAAAAGTATGGCAGAGATTTTAGAATCTGTGTTTTTACCAGAGGAATCATTTGATAATTTCTTAGACAAGCTCACTCCAGAAGGCGGACGAGGCGGCTTATATGTCGGACACTTCATCGAGCTAAACGACGGTGATAGTAATGACATCGATATTGGTGCGGTCTACTTCGATATCAGTGAGCAAGGTGCGGGTAGCGTCGATGGCAGCTTTAGTTATCAGCAGCAAGCTTGCCAAGAAAACAACGCTTTGGGCATCAACTCAGGGCTAAAAGTCGACAACTATATCGCTGGCAAAGTGACTGGTAGCCTCGATACCTTGGAGTTTTTGGACGTTAAATATGTCAGTGACTTAGGCTTAGAGACACCAAACTTGCTCACCACTTTTGCAGGTAGCTTTGAGGAAAAACAAGCGGGCTCACCGTGGAAAGGCAGTTTTGAATACCTAGATGGCTTAGGCGGGCAAAAACTGTCCAGCGGTGAGGACAATTGCAAAGTGACTTATACGTTAAGCGATCGCGCCAATTTTACCACTTATCCGCTCGATTATGACCTTAGTAAAATGAACCTCGATGTAACGGGCAATGGTAGCCAAAAAATCGTCACTTGGCAAAACCCCATCAATACTCAGCACCTATTGGTCAGTCAAATTGATGTTAATAAAGCCGAGTCTGGCGCTAATGGTTACGTGCAAAACTTAGTATTGAGCAATCGTGAGACCCAGTTTACACCTGTGATTCCTAATAGCTCAACCAACTACGCTATTGTGGTGCAAGCATTTGATGCTAATAATAAGTTGATCGGCTATCAAGCAGTGGTACAAGATTTGCCAGAATCCCTGTAGGCCTAAGCCATGTAAAAGTCTGGATATAGGCACAATGTTATATGAATCTAGGCACAGTTATATGAATCTAGGCACAATGTTATAAATGTTATAGATGTCGCTCAGCATTATAAAACCTTCCTAAAACGTTGACATACTTGTCTGGCTTCTTTACCATCCTATCTACTTATGACCTGTCAATCTATCACTTGGATTGACGGGTTATTTTTATTTGAGTGTCTTCACTTTTAGTATCATATTTTTATTCTAATACTTAGGGTCTGTTGAACATTCAAGTGTGGCACTGGCAGTGGCTATTTTTTAAACAATACGCAGTGAAATTTTTGACGCCTAGTCATTCTAGATTAGATAATTTCGCCATGTATTGGCAAAAAATAGCCCTGCCCTGAAAGGCTGATACTAAAATCACCCCAAACGTTGTTGTAAACCTAGCTAAGGTCTCGACATTATCGTCGGTTTACGACTAGTTTGGGACGATTTTAGCAATCAGCAGTCCTAATATTTGAATGTTCAACAGACCCTAGTTTATATAGACTTTCTCGTCTTATTAATCGTCGCTACAACACTCCGGTTACTGTCTCGCTATTGAGTGGTTGATGGCAGTATTTGTCTATCAACACTAACCACCGTGAATCATAAAAAGTTGCTAATTATGGCGTTGCCAATATCCTTTACTGATTTTAAAAGCTACAGTTTACGCTTAGGCGTGCTCGCCTTACCCATCTTGATTACTCAGTTTTGCCAAGCGGCACTGGGTGTCGTCGATGCCATCATGGCAGGTCAAGTTTCTGCCCTTGATTTGGCGGCGGTCGCTGTTGGCTCTGGTATCTGGCTACCATTATTTTTATTAGCGACAGGTATTTTAATCGCCACTACCCCTCTCATTGGTGAAGCAATCGGACAAAATAAACACAGCCAAGTACCGCACATCACCCAGCAGTCTTTATGGACAGCAGGCGTCATCGGTATTCTTGGGTTCATTATTGTCAATCTTGCACCCAATGTTCTTGGCATCATGGGTGTCCCTGAGAATATCCAACCAATAGCGTCGCAATATTTACATGGGGTGTCGTTTGGTTTCCCTGCACTGGCGGTCTATGCCGTGCTACGTAGTTATTGTGAAGCGCTTGGGCGACCAGAGCCCGTGACAATCATTAGTATCATTGGCCTACTCGCTGATATCCCGCTCAACTATATCTTTATCCATGGTCTGTTTGGTATGCCAGAAATGGGCGGTGCAGGCTGCGGGGTCGCAACGGCACTGGTATTATGGATAAACGTCTTATTATTGGCCACTTATACCAGCTTTACTAAGCGCCAGCAATTTGCCAGCACGCGCTTCTTTTATGGTTTTGCGAGACCCAATCGCACGCAGATAAAAAAACTGCTGAAGCTTGGCATTCCAATTGGTATCTCTATATTTTTTGAAGCCAGTCTGTTTAGCTTGGGCGCTCTTGTCATTAGTCCATTGGGTGAGCTGGCCACCGCGTCGCATCAAGTCGCATTAGCGGTAACCTCGCAGCTGTTTATGATACCGATATCCGTTGCCATGGCGCTGACTATTATGATATCGAATCGCTTTGGTGAAAAGAACCTACTCACGCTGCGCCATGTGCAAGCGACTGGTCTTATCTGGACTGTCCTGATTGCCTTCGTGTGTATGCTGGGTATTTGGCTGTTTCGCCCACAACTGGCAGCGGCGTTCACAGACAATGTAGAAGTCAGAGCACAAGCCATGCACCTCCTCATCTTTGCGCTTGCTTATCAACTATTTGATGGTTGGCAGGTCAATGTCGCGGGCATACTGCGCGGCATGCAAGACACCACAATACCAATGTGGGTCACGCTATTTTGCTATTGGTTGGTTGCCTTGCCCCTTGGCATCTATTTGGTGCGTTTCACCGATGTGGGCGCGCAAGGGTTTTGGATGGCCTTAATCACTGGTCTTTTCTTATCTTCGATTCTGCTCACCCTGCGTCTACGCTATCAACAAAAGCGCCTCAGGATACTTTGGGCTTAAAGTTGCTATAGTCGGTTCAATATAATTTAGATACAAGGAAGCCGAGCGAAAGTACTACAATTAGTAGACTAAGCAAGGCTGACACCATATCCAACTTATATAGGATTGACTATATCATTTTTATCTAATTTTAGTCTTTAGTAAGTAGCGTCTAGTAACCAGTACTGGCGCTACCTCGTCACATAGACTATGATAAATCATTAGCATTTCTTACCCACAAGAAAAGCTTACGTCAAAATATGTAAAATTTCTCAGTTAACAACTGTACATTGATTGCTCATTGCCGCGAATCTAGGTATCATTAGCAATTACTTAGACAATATTTCGTTACACTATTTCTCGAATTTAGTACAAGGCATTATAAAAATTATGGATATTGAAAAAATACGTACCCTAATCGCCCTCATGGAAGAAAGTGAACTGGTCAATTTAGAAATCAGTTCAGATGATGAGCATATTAGCCTAACGCGGCACTACGATACGCCAGCGCCAACCATGATGGCTGCGCCTGCTGCTGGAGTAGCACCTATCGCAGCTGACGCTAAACCGGCGGTAAAAGCTGGTAGCGTTGAGACGTCGCCAATGGTCGGTGTTTATTATTCAGCCCCTAGCCCGAGTGATCCGCCGTTTGTGAAGGTCGGACAAAAAGTGCAAGCGGGCGATACGCTTGGTATTATCGAAGCCATGAAAATCATGAATCCCCTTGAAGCGACTCAAAGTGGTGTCGTTGACGAAATCTTGGTAGATAACTCTGAAGTCGTACAGTTTGGTCAGCCTATCATTCGCTATAAAGCGTAATAAGATTCGCCATACTTTACATCGTTATGATTGACATTGCGCTATTAGTCATCGCACCCCATCATTGCATTTGATGATGCCCATCGATGACTGATATAGCGACTGCATCATTAACTGCCGCTTCGACAAGGATGACCCCATGATAAAAAAACTGCTCATCGCCAATAGAGGTGAAATCGCTCTACGTATTGTTCGTGCCTGTAAAGCGCTAGGAATCGAAACTGTAGGCGTTTATTCAACAGCTGATGCTAACTTAATGCACCTGCGTTTCGTTGATGAAGCCATCTGTATCGGCAAACCCAATGCCAATCAAAGCTATCTTGATATTAATACTATTTTGACAGCAGCAGAAATCTCTGGTGCTGATGCTATCCATCCCGGCTATGGTTTTTTGTCTGAGAACGCTGAATTTGCAGAGCGTGTTGAAGAGGCAGGCTTAACCTTCGTCGGTCCTAATGCGGATCATATTCGCCTGATGGGTAACAAAGTCTCTGCTATTAATGCCATGAAAAAAGCAGGCGTCCCTACCGTACCTGGCTCTGTTGGAGCAGTGACGTTACATAATGCTGAAGAGCAAGCACGTAATATCGGTTTTCCACTGTTGATCAAGGCGGCCTCTGGTGGTGGTGGTCGTGGTATGCGAGTGGTTGAACGCTTTGAAGATATTATCGGTCAAGTACAGGCGGCAAAGCAAGAAGCTGAGCTATGGTTTGGTGATGATACCGTCTATATGGAACGCTACCTACAAAATCCGCGCCACGTCGAAGTACAAGTACTGGGCGATGGTAATGGTAATGCAATCCATCTATATGACCGTGATTGTTCATTACAACGTCGTCACCAAAAAGTATTAGAAGAAGCCCCTGCCCCTGATATTCCTGATGATGTGCGTGAACCTATCTTAAGAGCGTGTGTCAAAGCTTGCGAGCTTGTTAAGTATCGCGGTGCTGGTACGTTTGAGTTTTTGTTTGAAAATAACGAGTTTTTCTTTATTGAGATGAACACTCGGGTACAGGTAGAGCATCCAGTTACCGAGATGATTACGGGTATTGATGTCGTCGTTGAGCAGCTAAAGATTGCGGCAGGTTATGGTTTGTCTTACCGTCAAAGCGAGATCGAAATTCAAGGTCATGCGATTGAGTGCCGTATAAATGCTGAAGATCCAGCGACCTTTATGCCTTGTCCGGGTACCGTCAATCAGTTGTTTGCGCCAAGTGGTGCTGGTGTTCGTTTTGACTCTCATCTCTATCCCGGCTACGAGATACCAACCTATTATGACTCGTTGATAGGCAAACTGATCTGTCATGGGCAAACTCGCCAGCAAGCGATTTCTAAGACGCTACACGCACTTGATGAATTGGTGATTGAAGGTATCAAAACCAATATACCGATGCACCGTGATGTGATTTTAGCGGATGATAAGTTTGTGCAAGAAGCACAAAACATCCACTATCTAGAAAGAGAATTATTGACCGCGCAAAAAGCCAAAGCAGCCTCTTAATTCACAACTTTCGTTTTCTGCAAAAATAAAGCGAACCGCTATTAGCATTGATATCCCCATTAAAGAACCCGCTATCTACTAAGATGGCGGATTCTTTAATGGGCTCATGTAAAATAAAAATCTTCTTTAGAGCTCAGTATATCAATATGACTTAATCAAAAATTATGGCAATACTCTATTGAAGTTCATAAAGCATTCTTTGCCATCAGGGTCGGCGCACCACTGCATTTGGTTGCCATCATGGTTCAAAAACGCTATCAGCGCCTCATCTGTCTGGTCAACCTTATTACCTGAGCAGTCTACTTCATTATTGTCATACACCGTTCTAATGGCAATGACAGGCAAGCCCTCTTCGCGATGAGTGACCAAATAGCGACCGTACGTCCATTCTTTACCGCTGACCGCCCACATCTCATTGTCAGCACCAAAGTTATATAACTCGCGACATTGATTGGCGCGCGCAGCAGCATCTATCAAGTTGCTAGCGCTGTTCGGCTGAATATTTAGGACACGCTCTTCGCTTTGGGTAAGGATGCCACCATCTGTACCAGCGGTTATTTTTGGCTCGTCGCTTTTGCCATTTTGGGTATTAGCCAAAGCCGCTTGCCGAGCTTCTGCCTCTTTCGTCATGGTAATACTACTGTCTAAATCTATTTCCCATTGTCCAGCAATGGCAGGACTAATATGCGTCGTAATCGTCGGCTTACTAACTACTTCGCCATTCGCTGGCAAGGAGGCCAGAATAGAGGCCAATGTAAATGAAGCAAATGATATCGGTTCCATAATTAACCTTTTTATTTATAATAATAGAGTAATACGAACATTAGCGTAAGTCTTAGACACCAAAAACACAAGTAACATTATGCTATTGGCTTTTACCATTCGTCCAAGATCTTATCTAATGACACCTTACTTATCTTATCATAAGTTAAGTGATTGCTATCTCCGTGAGTTTCAACCACTCAAACAATAACGCCATGGCTCTCATTGACGAATCGCAAAGAATCATGACGTTATGAGTGTGCAGTATTAACGCTACGAGCGCACTATGTACTACTGTTAAGATATTAAGCGGTCGTAGTGCTGATTGCTTGTGCAAAGGCAGATAACGCGCCTTTTAGCATGGCTGATACCGTACTGCTACAGGTACCAATACCAGAATACACGTCCCCATCGACATTCAATTGAATATAAGCGGCAGCATTGGCATCGGTCTTATTGTCGCTATTGGTATCATCATCGATACCGTTACCATCACCATTAATATTGTTGTGCTGCGGATTGATGGCGTGCTCAGCATAATTGATGATGTGTAGCGACTTGCCAGTGTGCTGCGCTAGGCCATTGATAAATGAGGACAATGGGCCATTACCCGTACCATCAATAGTAATGATATCGTCATTCATCTGTACTTGACCGTTAAAATAAACCTGTCCGCCTTTATTGTTCACGCTGTAATCGAGTAGCTCAAAGCTACCTTGACGTAAATAGGTGTCTTCAAAGGTTTGTAAGATTTCATCATTTTGTAGTTCGCGCGCCACTGTCTCAGCCTGCTGCTGCACCACGCGACTAAAGTCGATTTGCATCCAACGTGGCAAGTTAAAGCCATAGTTGCGTTGCAAGATATAAGCAACCCCGCCTTTACCAGACTGGCTGTTAATACGTACTACATCTTGATAGCTGCGGCCAATGTGCGCCGGATCGATGGGTAGATAAGCCACATCCCAAACATTATCCGTTTGGTCTTTGTGCTGCTCGTTATAATCGAGAGATTTTTTGATGGCATCTTGATGCGAGCCACTAAAGGCGGTAAAGACCAGTTCACCAACATAAGGATGACGTGGATGAAGCGGCAAGTTATTGCATTCGCTAACCACTTGGACGATTTCGCTCATATTGCTAAAATCAAGCTCAGGATCGATACCTTGGCTAAACAAGTTCATCGCCATTACCATGATATCCATGTTACCGGTACGCTCACCATTACCAAGCAACGTCCCTTCGATGCGATCTGCACCTGCAAGTACCCCTAGCTCGGCAGCCGCAACGGCACAGCCACGATCATTGTGCGTATGCAGACTGACAATCACATGCTCACGCATCGCAAGATGACGACAGAAATACTCAACTTGATCGGCAAAGACATTGGGCATGGATGCTTCGACAGTCGCTGGCAAGTTAAAAATCACCTCCTGACCATGCTGCGGTTGCCAAACCTCACACACGGCATCGCAAACTTCTACAGCATATTCAGTCTCTGTCTGGCTAAAGCTTTCTGGCGAATATTGAAACACCCACTCTGTCTCAGGGTACTTTGCCGCGTATTCCTGCACTAGCTTGGCACCTGTGATAGCAATCTCTTTAATCTCAGCTTTGTCCTTGCCATAGACTTTTTCACGTTGGACGCGGCTGGTTGAATTATAGACATGAACCACCGCCCGTTTTGCGCCTTTTAACGACTCAAACGTACGCGCAATTAAGTGCTCACGTGCTTGTACCAAAACCTGTAACGTCACATCGTCAGGCACATGATTTTCTTCGATTAGTTTACGGGCAAAGTCAAACTCTACTTGCGCCGCGGATGGGAAACCAATCTCGATTTCTTTAAAACCCACATCAACCAAGGTCTCAAAAAAGCGCATTTTTTGTTCAATGGTCATTGGATCGATCAGAGCCTGATTACCATCACGCAGATCCACACTTGCCCATATTGGTGACTTTTCAATCGTTTTGCTTGGCCATGTGCGATCTGGCAGTGACGGCGCAAACGCAAATGGACGATACTTTTTATAATCAAAAGCGGTGCTTTTTGGTGTCATCTTAGCACTCGGCGTGGCTGCAGTGCGTGTGGCTTGGTCAGACATAATCAATCCTTAGATAATATGGAGATTTATATTTTAGCGGGTAAGGCTACTGATTAGATCCGTATTTTTCATACGAGATAACTAAAACTTATAGCCTAATAATAGCAAAGTTTATGAAATAGAAATCAGCTTTATTACATTATAATTGGAGTCAATTTAGTGAAATAATACGTTTTTATAGATATAATTAGATTATTTCACTAATGAGTAATTATGCCATGCCTAACAGTCGCCCTGAAAGCGCTATGTTGACTGATATTGATGAGACCGATAGGCGCTTATTATGCTTATTGCAGACTGAAGCGCGGATGAGCATTACCGAGCTTGCAGAACGGGTCAATTTATCCGCAACCCCTTGTGCACGCCGTATCAAGCGCTTAGAAGACACTGGCGTCATCACCGGCTATCATACCCAAATCGACGCGCAAAAGCTGGGTTACCCGCTCGCGGTATTCATCGCGGTCAGTATGGATCGTCATACGGCTGAACGCTTCAAAGAATTCGAATGCAAAGTTCAGAGTTTTGATGAAGTCATCAGTTGTAGCATCGTCACTGGACGTACAGAAGACTATTTGATCAAAGTGCGGGTACGCGATATGGCGCATTACGAAGAGTTTTTATTACACAGGCTCAATCGTATCGAAGGCGTCGCTCAAGTGCATACCAGTTTTGAGTTACGAGAAGTATTTAGTCGCAGCGTTATTTAACGGATCATTCGCGATTGGCGGCGAAAAAAGTAAATTAAAATCAGCCCAATGACCAAGCCTATAGCCGCTACTAGCAAGCCCGCGTTAAAGTTATCGTCCTGCCCCGCCAGCGCCACTGTGACTAATGGGCCAATAAACTGCCCTAGCGCATAGGCCAATGTCGCCAGACCCATCAATAAGTTTGAGTAGGCAGGGTTGATGTTTTTCATCAACGTGAGTGTCATCGATACCATACCGACGAAGGTTAAGCCTAGAATAATAGCATTGCCATATAGACCGACACTGCCTTCAACCCATATGGGCAGACACATTCCTAGCACTTGCAACAACGTTAAGCCCATCAAGGTTTTGGTTTCACCAATGCGCTTGGCAAGCGCACCCCAGAGGGGGTTTGACAACATCGCAAAAATACCAACGACTAGCCAAATCAGTAGTCCAGCATAGGTTTGTGTCGTTAAGCGCTGCGCTGCCATAACGGGCAAAAATGTCGCAGACGTAATATAACCAAAGCCTGCTAGCAAATAGCTGGCGGACAATAACACAATCGACTTGGTATGACCGGCTGAGGCTTCATACAACGACCGTTTAAAATTGACATAAGTCTGCAATATTGATGAGCGTTGATAATCACGCGGTAATTCGGTTGAGTGCGAAGGGCTTGGTCTTATAGCAAATAATAGCCATAACAACGGTAAACTGCTGATACCAGCGCTTAGCCAAATGACATCGAAATGATAGCCTAGCGTCAAAAGCCATAAAGTAAGGATAGCGGAGGCACTAATCCCCACCCCAATACCAGCATAATGTAAGGCTGAGAGTACAGAGCGGCGCGCGTGACTAAAGCGTTGGATGACTAATGATGAACTCAGAATCATCGCCACGCCGCTTGCGATACCAGAGAGCAGACGAATGACATACCATGTATTTAGCGACATCTCTGGCACCATGAGCAGCATCGTCGTGACAATGCTGACCATCGTCCAGAGTATCAACATCAGCCATGTCAAGCGCTGAGGCACAAACATGGCGATGAGCGCACCGATGAAATAGCCAATATAATTGATTGACGCCAGCCAGCCAGCAATGCTCGTCGAGAGTGACAGTTGCACCATGATATCGGGCAAGGTCGCAGTGAACAAAAAGCGTCCATAACCCATCACCACTGCCAAGCAGTAAAGACCGATGCACGCGATGGCGGTTTCATTGGTAATAGTTGATAGCGCACGGCTTTTGAAAGCAGTCATCATGACAGAGCCAGCTTGTGGCGGTTAGCACACAATCCATTGTATTAATTAGCACACAATCCATTGTATTAAACAGTGTGAATGATTCAAAAGCAGTGTCTGATCAATAATCAATAATCAATAACACGATTGAAACTTAAGACACTTGCAGTGTGGTTGAGGTGTTCGACTGACCCTCTGTCTGTCCTAGCATTTGTACCCGCTTATCACTAAACATATCCATATCAGGCGCCAGCGTGCGCATAAAACGGTCAAAATAGAGCATCTGCTTGGTTAATAAGGCAAAATCACGCGGGAAATGAATACCGTGACGCTTACCGACATCTACAATCTCTAGCATCATTTGATTCAATTCATCGGCCTGCTCTTTACTATTGAAAGGCACACCGCTGGTAAAGGCTTTGTCTTCTGCCATAATGGTCTTCATCATACGCTGCAAGTCATTACCCAGTGCCACCACATCGACCTGATTGCCGCCATGGGTCATCTCCATATCAATCATATGGCGTGCCATCGCTTGGTAGTCGTTGTCCTGCATCGCTTGCATCATACCCATACAGGCGCGCCAACTCTCCGCTTTTAATTTCCCAACGATACCAAAATCCAAAAAGCCAATACGACCATCGGTTAGCAGCATCAAATTACCCGCATGCAAATCAGCGTGAAAGCTATTGCATAACATTAGACTGGCAAACCAAGTATTCAAGGTATCTGCCATTACTTGTGCCGGATCAGCACAATATTGACGCATTACCGACTCATCGACCATGGAGACGCCGTATAAGCGGCTCATGGTTAGCACGCGCTTGGTCGTCAGCGCCTCATAGACCGCTGGCGCCACCACGCGGGTATTTCCTGATACTGCTAAGAACTGCTGAAAATCACGGATGTTTTGCGCCTCAGCGATAAAGTCCGTCTCAGCCAGCATACGCAAACGAATTTCATCAATAATGGGTGCAATACTGGCAAACTTCATCGATGGCATGAGTAGCTCAACTAACTTAGTGACGCCATGCAATACACCCAAATCTGTCTGCATGATGGTCTCAACGCCCGGCTTTTGCACCTTTAATACTACCTCATCGCCATTATGCAAACGAGCGGCATGAACTTGAGCGATGGAGGCTGAGGCTAATGGTTCTGGGTCGATATGAGCAAACTTATCATCCAGCGTCATGCCATCAACAGCTAGCTCTTCATTCAATACGTTTTCGATATAGGCGTAGGATAAAGGCGTGGTTTGATCCAAACAGCTCTGAAATGCTTTGACATAGTCACGTGGAAACAATGACGGCGTACTAGCGATAAATTGGCCGATTTTAATATAGGTCGTGCCCAACTGCTCAAAGGTTTCTTTTAGCAGCATGGCATCTGGCTTCTCGCCTTTAGCCACTCTGAGTGCAGACAGACCAGCGACACTCGCTGTCTGGCGAACACGATTAACGACATTAAACGTATGTTTTAATAAATGCGGACGATGAATTTTCATAAGAAACAACTATGGTAATAAAAGAAATATTTGGGAACAGATGATTGCAAAAGCTCAATATTGAGCCATTGCTAATGACTGGCGCATACGGGACATTGTGAATCTTGACGATAGCCCATCAGCCGTTGCTGCATTTGACTACCATCCCATATCAGCAGCTTGTTTGTCAGTGGATTTTTGGTTAATCCCAGATATTGCAAGGCAGCATTGGCTTGCAAATTTCCCATGATGGCCGTGGTACTGGCTAGTACCCCTGAATTGGCACAAGTACGCTCATCAGCTACTGCATCGCCAGCCTCGGCATCAACTATCACTGAACCAAACACGCAATGATAGCAACCAGTATGTAAATGTGGCTCATACAATGCCAGTTGCCCTTGCATGGCAATCGCCGAGGCAGATAATAACGGAATTTGATAGCGGACGCTGACACGATTGATAATATCACGGGTGGCAAAATTATCAGTACAATCTAACAGCAGATCAGGCTTACCGACTGCCATATCGAGCAGCTCATAAGCATTGTCTTCGCTCAATCGTGCAACCGTACCACGCGCCCTAATTAAAGGATTGATGCATGTTAACATCTGAGCAGCTGTTAACGCCTTAGGCTTGCCAATATCGTCCGGTAAAAACAACGTCTGACGCTGTAGATTACTGGCTTCAATCTCATCATCATCTATCAGATGAAGGTGCCCAAGTCCTGCACGTACTAGCGTCTCAGAAGCCGGACAACCCAGCCCGCCTGCACCAATCATAACGACGCGCGATGCTTTTAAGCGTAATTGAGCATCGATATCCCAGCCATCGAGTAGTATCTGCCGCGCATAACGCAGCAGCTCTTCATCTACTAGCTGCCCTGTTTCTTTTGAGTGCGCCATACCTTCCACCACAATTTGTCATCAACATTTATTATTAAGACTTATGCTTAAAAGACAATTATTACAACTGAGCTAGTGTCACGCGATCATTGCCACCAAAGTCTTGCACAGTACTTACCGACTCAAAACCATTATCCATAAATAGCTGACGAACTGCTGCACCTTGATCAAAGCCATGTTCAATCGCCAGTAGCCCACCTTTGAGTAAATATTGTGGTGCTTGCTGAACGATATATTCTATATCGGCAAGACCATGATTGGAAGCACTTAACGCACTAATCGGCTCGGCAATCAACCTTGCTAAATGCTCGTCTTCTTCATCGATATAAGGCGGATTAGAGACAATCACATCGAATAATTGCTCGTCTTGAGTGGGCAGCTCGTCATACCAGCTGCTTTGTAAAAACTCAATATTGCTGACATCATTAATAGCTGCATTGTGCTTAGCAATTTTCAATGCTTCTTGCGATAAATCAACCGCGACCGTTTGCCAATGAGCAGACTTTAACTCATGCGCCAAACTAATGGCGATACAGCCTGAGCCAGTACCTAAGTCTAGTAGCCGCTTTGGTTTATTATTACCGACGCTTTTTGGCTGAGACTGTATCCAATTTAAAACTTGCTCAACCAAAACCTCAGTATCAGGTCGAGGAATTAAAGTATGCTCATTAACGGTAAAATTAAGCGACCAAAATTCCTGACGACCCGTCAGATAAGCCAACGGTGTGCCCTGCTTCATTTTAGCTACGCCCGCATTGAATTGCTCAAGCTCACTGTCAGACAATTGATAATCTTCATCAGTGATTAAAAATATGGCAGGCTTGTTAATGACATGCAACAACCAATCCGTTAGCCAAAATGACGGCAACGGATTATTTGCATCGCCATTCGTCAGTTGCTGAATATTATGCTTTATTTGACGAATGGTCGACGCTGTCATAGAACACTCTTAAAATTACTAGTTAATGAATAATACCGTTAAACTGATGATAATTTACTACCTTAGTTACTCTGAGGCACGCGGTGGTTCCTTGGTATCTGTCAAACTAGGGTTTACCTTGCTTAATGAGGACTTACCACCACTATTGCTATCGCCACCATCGCCATCGCCATAAATATCATCGTTATCACCAATAACAATATGCTTATCGACAAAGTAAATCAGTGCCAAAATCGGAATACCAATCGCAAAGGTAAACATAAAAAAGAAGGGGTAACTGGTACTATCAACGATAGCGCCAGAGTATCCGCCTATTACTTTTGGGAGTAGCACCATGAGCGATGAAAATATCGAATACTGTACTGCTGTAAAACGAATAGAAGTAAGCGCTGACAAAAAAGCAATAAATACCGCACTAGCAAGACCAGCAGCGAGGTTATCTAAAATCACTGCTAGATACATATAAGGCAAGCTACCGGGATGATAAGTCAGCAGTATAAAAAGTAAATTGGTCACGCAAGCAAGGATGGCGCCAACCATCATCGCCCGCATGATACGCATTTTTTGTGCCAATATACCGCCCAAAAAACCACCAGCAATAGCCATGACCACACCAACGAGCTTGACTGCATTGGCGATGTCCACTTTGGTAAATTGCATGTCTTGATAGAATACGTTTGAGATAACCCCTGCGACGATATCAGAGATGCGATAAAGTCCAATCAATGCTAACAATAATAAGGCTTTCATGCCATAGCGACGAAAGAAATCCACTATAGGCTCAATCCAAGTGGTATAAGCAAACTCCTGCTTTACTAGCTTGGCTTTGACCAAGCAGTAGCCGATGAATAAGGCTGCTGCTAGACTCATAAGCATGCGTATGACTTGTACTAAAAATTTTGAAAATACATCTTCAGTCTCAGGTAATATTAACCCTGCGTTGGCAAAAACAAACACAAACCCTACTATGGATATAGCAAAGACAAGTACCAAACGCATATAATCAGACGTTTTACGTTCGACGACTACTTTCTGGCTTATGGGCTCATGTATTATCAAGGTCGTAATAATACCAACACCCATGACACCTGCCATAATCCAGTAAGTATTACGCCACGCCTCATAACTGTACAGTGCCTCGGTCGAACCAAAATAATCTGCTAAATATAACGCCCCTGCTCCTGCGACTATCATGCCGATACGATAGCCTGTCACGTACATGGCAGACAGTACCGCTTGCAGATTTGGCGGAGCCAGCTCAATCCGATAAGCATCAATGACGATATCTTGTGTCGCTGATGAGAACCCTAACAACACCGCACCTACTGCCATCAATACTAAGCTACCCTCAACAGCAGGGTTGACGTTTGCCATCATGCAAATCGCTATGATAATCAAAATCTGCGACACTAAAATCCAGCTTCGACGGCGACCCAACCATTTGGTCAAAAAAGGCACAGGCAAAGCATCAATCAATGGCGCCCAAATAAACTTAAAAGCATAGCCTAATGCTGCCCAACTAAACATAGTAACGACAGTACGGTCAATACCTGCTTCACGCAGCCACAATGACAGACTAGAGAAAATAAGTAAGATAGGTATGCCAGCGACAAAGCCCAAAAACAGCATGATAATCGCTCGACGATCAAGATAAGCTTTTAAGGTTTCACTTAGTGATTTTTTGGCGACTGGAGGATTAGGGGGAATAGATTGGACAGCAGACATAATAGCTCACCGAAACTTGAGACAAAAAACACAACTACGCACAATTTTTATCAATCATTTATAGCAAAAACCCGCTATCAGCTGTCGCTAACAAGGATTGATAAAAATTGCTCAGCGTTGCACAAAACGAGCATTACCACAAAATTCAATTATGGTACTTGAGAACGCTTACCTTGACTAGATATTTTTGCATTAACTTATCATAGACAGCACTTCGTCAAAAATGCTATTTCACAGTCGCCACATGGAATGTGATAGTCTGCAATGAAGGGTAAATTTATCCTGATTTTTTCTTATGCTTCTTATGATGTTAAAAATAAGTAAATAAGTAAGTCGTTAACTATTAACCTATTTGTATATAAAAAGAATGAAATCAACGCGAGTGGCGTTATTGATAAGGGGGAATGGCGTTTACAGCATATTGAGTAGGACAAAAAATTAAAACCGCTTATGATTGGTTATTTAAAACTTATGATTCTTATATATCAGTTTTATAAATACATGGTACTTAGTTATGCTTCACGTATAGGCATACATATATCAGCAAGCTTCACTACTAATAAACGTCACTTCTAAAAATTACCATAGCTAGCTATTTTTCCTTTCTCTCACTACCGCCCAGGAGTTATTCAATGTCCAACTCGACCCCCAGCTCAGCTGACAAAAATGCGACCCCAGACGCTGCACGTTGCCCTATCGATCATGAAAGCAATAACAATAATGGTGCCGCCACTAACACAACTTATGACCAAGGTGATGATAAAGGTCCGACGATTCATAGTGAAAACGTAGACCATACGCATGCGCCGCAGCGCCCTAGTATGGGCGGCTGTCCTGTCATGCATCAAGCACACACTACTGCTGCTTCTACAGCAACTGATTGGTGGCCGAACAGCTTGAACTTGGACATCTTACATCAGCAAGATCAAAAGACTAATCCCATGGGTGCGGACTTTGACTATGCTGAGGCCTTTAAGCAGCTCGACCTAGAAGCCGTCAAACAAGATTTGAAAAACTTAATGACTGAATCACAAGAATGGTGGCCAGCAGATTGGGGGCATTATGGTGGTTTGATGATTCGTATGGCATGGCATTCGGCTGGTACGTATCGTAGTGCTGATGGCCGCGGCGGCTCCAACACTGGTAATCAACGCTTTGCGCCATTGAACAGCTGGCCTGACAACGTCAACTTAGACAAAGCGCGTCGCTTACTATGGCCTATCAAGAAAAAATACGGCAATAAACTGTCTTGGGCTGACTTAATGATTTTGGCAGGCAACATGGCCTATGAGTCAATGGGCTTTAAAACCCTAGGTTTCGCTGGTGGTCGTGCTGACATCTGGCATCCAGAAAAAGATATCTACTGGGGCTCTGAGCGTGAATGGCTCGCCGCTACAGAAAACCGTTACGATAGCGATGAAGATCGTGCGTCACTCGAAAACCCGTTAGCAGCGGTACAAATGGGCTTGATTTATGTCAACCCTGAAGGGGTCGATGGCAACCCTGACCCGCTCAAAACAGCGCAAGATATGCGTACGACCTTTGCTCGTATGTCGATGAACGATGAAGAAACCGTGGCGTTGACCGCTGGTGGTCATACCGTTGGTAAATGTCATGGTAATGGTGATGCGACGATATTAGAAGATGAGCCAGAAGCAGCTGATGTCGCCGAACAAGGCTTAGGCTGGCGCAATCCTAAAGGTAGTGGCAATGCAGGCGATACGGTATCGAGCGGTATCGAAGGTGCATGGACGACCAATCCTACCCAATGGGATTACAATTATTTTGAGTTACTCTTAGGTTATAACTGGGAGCTAACCAAAAGCCCAGCAGGCGCTTGGCAATGGGAGCCTACCGATATTCGTGAAGAAGATCGCCCATTAGATGCGCATGACTCAAGCGTACGCCGCAACCCAATCATGACCGATGCCGATATGGCGCTAAAAAAAGACCCTATCTATCGTGAAATTTCAGAGAAATTCCATCAAGATCCAGAGTACTTCGATGAGGTCTTTGCCAAAGCGTGGTTCAAACTAACGCATCGTGATTTAGGTCCAAAAGCTCGCTACTTAGGCGCAGACGTGCCAAGCGAGGACTTCATATGGCAGGATATCGTTCCTAAAGGCAATACTGACTTAACCGCTGATGATATTGCAGCTTTAAAATCGCAAATATTAGACAGTGACTTGAGCCGCCGAGAGTTGATTATCACTGCTTGGGATAGCGCCCGAACCTTCCGTGCCTCAGACTATCGCGGCGGTGCCAATGGTGCGCGTATTCGCCTTGCCCCGCAAAAAGACTGGGCAGGCAATGAGCCTGAGCAATTGCAACGTGTGCTCGAGACGTTAACCAGCATCCAGTCTGGCTTTGATAAAGACGTTAGCTTGGCAGACCTTATTGTGTTGAGTGGTAACGCCGCTCTTGAACAGGCAGCTAATGATGCCGGCGTAGACATTACAGTACCGTTTAACCCAGGTCGCGGTGATGCTGACGCATCAATGACCGATGCGGAATCTTTTGCAGATTTGGAGCCCTTACACGACGGCTATCGTAATTGGGTTCAAGGCGACTACGCGGTATCACCTGAAGAGATGCTGCTGGATCGCACTCAGTTGATGGGCTTAACTGCTCCTGAGATGGTGGTATTGATTGGTGGTATGCGCGTTCTCGATACCAACCATGGTCAGAGTCAACATGGCGTCTTTACTGAGCGTGCTGGCGTGCTTACCAATGACTTCTTCGTTAATCTGACGGATATGAATAACACTTGGCATCCTATCAAAACCAGCGACGATGCTCGTAACACCTCTAACCTTTATGAAGTACGCGAACGTGGCACTGGAAAAACGAAATGGCAAGCGAGCCGTGTGGACTTAGTGTTTGGCTCCAACTCTATACTACGCGCTTATGCTGAGCTATACGCGCAGGATGACAATTTAGAGAAGTTCGTTCATGACTTCGTCGGCGCTTGGAGTAAAGTAATGAACGCCGATCGTTTTGATATCGCTGACTAACCTTCTGTGCTCAGTTTGACATGTTCACTAAGGTTTGCCTTAATAATTAAATCCAAACTTTACAAACAGCTATCTTTTAGAAGGTAGCTGTTTTTTTTGAATAATGCACTTTTATTGAAATTTCAAAACTCGCTAGCAATTAGATTACAATTTCTATATTCCCAATTATTATTAATTGATAGCTATTTATTATATACAAGAATAATAGATTTGATTTACACTGGTCGCTTACGGCATATTCGTAGGTTTTTACTTTTATATACAGACAGGGTTTGTATATTTATACAATAGGATTCAGTTATGGCAATCGACGTAGTGGTCAATCAGCGGCACTTGCAAATTCAGCTCAAGCAGTTGGAGACGGTGTGGCATACGGTGATTAATGGCTATAACTTAAGCCAAGCGGCGACAGTACTGCACACCAGTCAATCAAGCTTATCCAAGCATATCGCAGCGCTTGAAAACCAACTAAAAACTGAAGTATTCGTGCGTCAAGGCAAGCGTTTGACCGGTCTGACGACCATGGGCACAGCGCTCATGCCGCATATCGAGTCTATCTTTGCTGAAATCCGTACGATTGAGAATCTAAGCCTCGACTTTAACAACCCCAATGTCGGTACCTTAACCATTGCCACTACTCATACGCAGGCACGTTATGTATTGCCGCAAGTGGTCAAAGAATTTAAAGAACGTTTTCCTAAAGTGAATTTAATCTTGCAACAGGCTGATCCTGAGACCATCGCCCAGATGGTGATACGCGGGCAAGCTGACATCGGTATTGCAACCGAGTCGTTGCTCCATAATAACTATCTGCGCTGTTATCGCTATTATGACTGGACGCATCGCGTTATTGTGCCAAGCGATCATGAGCTTGCCAGTCACGAGTCTATTGATTTGCCGACCCTCGCCAGCTATCCAATTGTTACCTATCATGGTGGTTTTACCGGACGCGGTGCGATTGATAAAACCTTTACGGATGCAGGTCTTGAGCCAGATATTGTTTTAGCAGCGCTCGATGCTGATGTAATTAGCACTTATGTTGGTCTTGGTTTAGGCATTGGTATTATAGCCGAGATGGCTTTTGAGCCAAGCCATTATCAGAACTTAACGGCGATTCCGGTGGATCATTTCGGGCGCTTTACCAGTTGGATGGCGGTACGGGATGATGCAGAAATCCGCCAATACGGGCGCGCTTTTATGGAATTATGCCAAAAGCAATTTAATCCAGAATAGGCTATCTGCTTAATCATTGTTTTTACCCTCGCTGTAAACATTTTAATAAATATCAGACAGTACAGACTGACGGCATCGTTATCAATAGATAGCGATGCCGTTAATTTTTATGCCTAAAAAGACGTGCCTTCAATAAGAACCAACACGACTAAATGGACTAAAAGCGGCTAAATATTCTAATCTGTACACGCTATTAGATTATTAAGATTTGTTATCGTTCTAACTTTTGACCTTGATATTGCCCGCAACTGCCCCATCATAATAACTATTAAACAGGTAGCACATCGCAACCTTACACCACTAGCAACGATGAACTGGCCTTGTTGTACTTTCAATATTGTTTCGACATGAAAAGCCACTATTTATTTAGAGTTTGTTGAACATTCACAACTTGTTGCACATTCACAAATAAGCACTGCTGCCGTTTATCCTTACCACCCTCAAATACAAATATAATAATGTCGTTAAAAAGCGGCGTTAGAAACACAGGTGATCTATGAGTAACACAATTCCTTTATCCTTTTTAGACTTAGCCCCCGTTCCTGAAGGTCATACCATTGCTGAAGGTATCGCCCAGACGGTTGAGACCGCACAGCTTGCAGAAAAAGTCGGCTTAAACCGTTATTGGATGGCAGAACATCACAATATGCCCGGTATTGCGAGTGCAGCAACCTCGGTGCTGCTAGCGCATATTGGTAGTCAAACCAAGCGAATACGTATTGGCGCAGGCGGCGTGATGCTTCCTAACCATGCACCGCTCGTGATCGCTGAGCAATTCGGCACATTACAAGCGTTATATGGCGACCGTATTGACTTAGGCTTAGGCCGCGCTCCTGGTACAGATGGGGCGACTTTTCAGGCGCTACGTCGGCAGATGAGCGACGCTGAACGCTTCCCGCAAGACGTGCAAGAATTAATGTACTTCTTAGGAAATTCAACTGACAACAGTCCTGTGCAAGCATTCCCTGGCGCCAAATCAAACATTCCTATCTGGATACTCGGATCTTCACTTTTTGGAGCGACCTTGGCCGCACATTTAGGACTGCCTTACGTGTTCGCCTCGCATTTTGCGCCGCAAATGCTCAGTCAAGCTATCACAACTTACCGCGAGCAGTTCAAGCCGTCAGCCTATTTAGACAAGCCTTATGTGATGGTGGCAGCGAACTTACTACTGGCTGATGACGATGCAACTGCCCATTATCACTTTACCTCAGCACAGCAGAGCTTTGTGCGTTTACGCCGAGGTGAAACAGGGCAAATGCCAAAACCAACCCACGATATGGATAGTATTTGGAGTCAAGCAGAGAAGATGATGGTAGACAACGCGCTATCGATCTCGTTCATCGGCTCTGTTGAAACGGTCAAGCCCAAACTGGCTAATTTTCTGGCCCAATATGAGCCAGATGAGTTGATTGTAACGGCCAACGTTCATAATCAAGCAGCGCGTTTGCGTTCACTTGAACTTACACCTGAGCTAAACTTGTTTACTTTACAATCGGCAGCGGCACTTGCATAATTATTGATAACTTTTAATGAGATTATGGTCATGGAACCCTCTGCTTTTATTGGTTCATCAATATTTTTGTACATCGCAGCATTTATCGCCGTTATGGTTGTTGGTGGATATTTAACGTATCGTACCAGCCCAAAACGCAAACAGCGCCGTGAAGATAAGCGCGATAGAGATAACTAAGGCTAATGTCAAAAGCCCTCTTTTCTTATTTGAAAAGAGGGCTTTTTTATTGCTAATAAATATATAGCGCTTTTACGAAAGATGACTTCATTTTAAAAATGGTGATAAACATGCGATAAATTACCTTTAAACAAGAAAAATAGTGTAGATACTATTGAAATATCAACCAGCTATTTGACGCCGTTTAGCAACGTTTAATCGTTTTTATCACATTTAAATGACTATAAATTGAAGCGAAGACACACCCTGATTGGTCTATTATAAAACGTATCACCAATCAACTGATGAGCCGAGGTTCTGTTTTGCAGCTTGCTTAGCGACATATAAAGCGACTGCCGCATCGAAACTAGCCGCGCCCACCGATTTAAATAACGTGATGCCTTTTTTAGACTGAGTCGTCTCTTCTTTTAGCTCGCTCGTTACCAGCGCTTGCAAATTGCCACTAAGGTCATCCCAAGTCCATACGCAATCAGAAGCAGCATGCGCTTGAATCAAATCGCCAGCCTCATGGCGACTGCCGGCCAAGTCATCAACGACAACCATACTGCTGCCAGCTATGACATCATTGCTGATTTCTTTCATTGAAGGTTGATAAGCACCAACCGCGTTGATATGCGCATCAGATTTTATTTGATCGATACTAAATAAACCTTCGGTTGCACGGGTCGCTACGTTAATGATATCCGCATGACAGACAGCCTCACTGATTTCGTTGCAAACCTGAATGTCAACATCCCACTGCGCATAATCACGAGCAAATTTTATCTTAAATTGCTCGGCTCCTTCGTGGTTTCTGTTCCATAAATAGACCGTTTTAATATCGGGGCGCACTGTCAGTACGGCATGCAGTTGCTCGTAAGCCATGCCGCCGCAGCCAACGACAGCTACACTTTGGCAGTCAGACTTTGTCATATACTTAGTAGCGATACCTGATAAGGCGGCCGTGCGCACCTGCGTGATATAGATACCATCCATAATCGCTAATATTTCACCCGTATCATTATTAGAGACGGTAATAATAGCGGTGGTCGTTGGCATATCACGACTAGGGTTATCAGGGCAAATTGTGACGAGCTTGACAGCGGTATACTCTTTTTCACCATCATAAATCGTGGCTGGCATCGATAAATGCGAGCCTGAACTGTGAAGCTTATCTTCACTAAACGTCTCGATAACCAAACGTTCAGGTGCTTTAACCCAATTAGGGTGTGCTGCTTGCTGAGTTAACAAGGTTTCAATCGCTTCAATCGCAGCTTGCATATTAAGATGTTCGGTCACGACCGCTTGATTTAATAATTGCATTAACATAGCTCCTGTTTATATTTTATTATTGAACTGCTCTCTTATCTTATCATGCTAAAACAACCACTACATCCACCCTAAAGCACGTAACATCGCCGCACCAATCGCCATGCCAAACATGCCTACGACGGTGGTAAACGCTAAGATATTGGCGGCTAATACATCATTGCCACCCATGGCTTTTGCCATCACGTAGCTGGCGGCCGCTGTAGGTGAGGCGGCCATCAAAAACAGCACGCCCATATGAACGCCCGTTAGCTCGAAGCTCAATCCTACTGCGATAGCGATTATTGGCGCGATGACGATACGGCCAATACTGGCTTGCATGGATAATCCTGAAGGATGTAGCATCGACTTTAAGTCAATACTGGCGCCTGCACAAATCAGTGCTAATGGTAATGCTACGGCCGCTAGTAAGTCGCCAGTCGTATGAATCACACCTGTTATCGGTGGTAGCGGCAACGCCTTATAAGCAAAGGCAGCTAGTAAAGCGATGATTAATGGATTGGTAAAGAGTTTTTTGATGATCATGGTGCTACGACTAACCCACGTATCGTCCACGCTTTTCGACACGCGACTGAGGGTAATCACAGCTAAAATATTAAATAATATCGTCACCACACCCATATATACCGCACCAATACTTAAACCGCGCTCTCCGTAGGCATTGGCAACTGTCGCCAGTCCAATAATGGCCATATTGCTACGAAATATACCTTGTACAAACACTCCTTGATCTACGGGACGACTGACAAAATGCTTGGCGTAAATCTCTGCCCCAATAAATAGAATAAAAGTCACTAAAATACCAGCAACTATCAGGGTAATTTGCTTGCCATAATCCACATTACTATCGACGACACTGAAGAAAAGCAAACAAGGCAGACAGTAATTAAAGACGAAGTTTGAAGATTGATCGATAAAGCTCTGGCTTGCCTCGCCGCGTATTTGCATAAAAAACCCCAACCCCATTAACACAAGGTTGGGCAGTACAATAGTAATCGCAAAAACAATGGCTTCGATCATAGATAAGCTCGGATCAGCAATATGCTCAAAGCTATGTTGTCAAAGCCATGAGCATATACTTGTTATAGGTCGGATTAAATAATGGAAGATTAAATGTTATAGAGTGCTACATTATAGAATGAGATATTACAGTGTAGTGCATATCTATTTATGATCTGGTTTTTTGACCCATTTACCGTCAGCACTTTTTTCGTAGACATTCTCAACGGCAGACCATGCGGTCGCAAACCAACGTGACTCCTCATCATACTGTTTACTCGCACTATTAAACGCCGCACGAAAGATTTCTTGTGCGTGTTTGGGTAAGTTGTCTTTTACCGCATCCGGTAAGTCTGATAATTTATCATAAGGCATAAAAGCATTCCTTGTCTGTAATCGACTATCGACATCATCTTTAATCATTCTATTCTACCTATTATTTGTTCTCAAAACAGAATAGAGCCATATTATGCTGTTTTTAAATTGTTAAGAATATTGTTAGGCGCTTTACCATAAAAAGAGCCCATAACTAAACAACGTTATGAGCTCTTTTTATCATTCTTTATTCATTGTTCTTTTTTTAGTGATGTTTTACGACAAATTTAAAGCTGCTGCGACTTTTTTCTGCTTCTTGACGGTCATGGCTAATAATTGAATGGCGGCAGGCGTGACTCCACTCACGCGCCCAGCTTGGGCAAGTGTAGCAGGACGGACTTGCGTGAGCTTCTGCACAATCTCATTTGATAGCCCTGACACGATGCTATAATCAAAATCAACAGGTAGCGCGGTGTTCTCCAAGCGCTTCATTTGATCAATCTCTTCTTGCTGACGATCAATGTAGCCGGCGTACTTGACAGAAATTTCAATCTGCTCACCCACCTGTGCATCGACTTGCGAATCAGTAATCGAAGCGATATCGGCAAAGTGGATTTGCGGACGTTTGAGCAGATCAAAAGCAGTTGCTTCTTTGCTAAGTACTTCGCCTGTTTGCTCAGTGACTTTTTGCCCTAGAGCATTGGCAGGGGTTGCCCACATATCTTTTAGGCGAGCAGACTCAGTAGCGATAGATTCCATTTTCTGCTCGTAAGCCTGCCAGCGCTCATCATCAACCAAGCCAAGCTTACGGCCCGTCTCAGTCAAGCGTTGATCAGCATTGTCTTCACGCAAGAGCAAACGATATTCTGCACGGCTAGTAAACATACGATACGGCTCAGTTGTGCCATGAGTGATAAGATCGTCGACAAGCACACCAAGATAAGCTTCATCACGGCGCGGTGTCCACGTTTCAAACTCGCTATTATTGCTAGTGACGAGTGCAGCATTCGTTCCTGCTAGCAAACCCTGCACGCCTGCTTCTTCGTAACCCGTCGTACCGTTGATTTGACCTGCGAAGTACAAACGATCAATAGATTTGGTCTCAAGCGTTGGCTTGAGGTTTTGTGGATCAAAATAATCGTATTCAATCGCATAACCGGGACGGGTAATGTGCGCGTTCTCTAACCCTTTCATACTATGAATAAAGTCTAATTGCACATCAAATGGTAAGCTGGTCGAGATGCCGTTTGGATACAGCTCATGCGTCGTCAGACCTTCTGGCTCAATAAAGATTTGATGACTGTCTTTATCAGCAAAGCGGTGAATCTTATCTTCAATCGATGGGCAATAACGTGGACCCACGCCTTCGATTTTGCCAGAGAACATCGGTGAGCGATCTAAATTCTCACGGATAATGTCATGGGTACGCGCATTGGTATGGGTGATATAGCAGTTGACCTGCTCAGGATGCATCGACACATCACCCATATAACTCATCACTGGCAATGGCGTATCGCCTGGCTGTACGGTCATCACACTAAAGTCAACGCTACGTGCATCGATACGTGCGGGTGTGCCAGTCTTTAAACGTCCAACTGGCAGCTTAAGCTCACGCAAACGGTCAGCCAACTTGATCGAAGGTTGATCCCCTGCGCGTCCGCCTTTTGAGTTCTCAAGACCAATGTGAATGACACCGCCCAAGAAGGTTCCTGAAGTCAGTACCACAGTTTCGGTATTAAAGATAATGCCAGTCGAGGTGACAACCGCCGTCGCGCGACCATTTTCTACCAAAATATCATCAGCACCTTGTTGGAATAAATCAAGATTAGGCTGGTTTTCTAGCGTTTCACGGATGGCGGCTTTGTACAAAATGCGATCTGCTTGCGCACGGGTCGCGCGCACGGCAGCGCCTTTACGACTGTTCAATACACGAAACTGAATACCTGCTTTGTCCGTCGCCAATGCCATGGCACCGCCCAACGCATCAATCTCACGTACCAAGTGTGATTTACCGATACCACCAATCGCTGGATTACAGCTCATCTGCCCCAGCGTCTCAATATTATGCGTCAACAGCAAGGTCTGCGCGCCCATACGTGCGGCCGCCAGAGCAGCTTCAGTACCGGCGTGACCGCCACCGATAACTACCACGTCGTAATGTTTTGGATATTGCATGCATGCCTCGCTTGACAGATAACGTCAATATAAATAGAGAAAAATAGTCACCAATTATAGCAATTTTTAGTCGGTATTCATATTATTACCAGGACTCAGCGGTACAATGCGATCTGCGTGACCACTACCTAGCATATGCTGACTACCATAACCCTCTGGATTAATCTGCAAGTAGGCATTCATCTGCCCAATCGCATCACCGTCATCACTGGCTAAGATCTGACCTTTAATCAGTTCAACGGGTGGCAGTGGTAAGTTTTTGAGTAATGCCAAGCGCTGATCGTTATCACCCCTATTGACAACCAATTCAATTAGCTGACGCGCATCAATCGGCAAATCTGGCGTATTTTGTGCCATTAATGCTAGGTGATAAGCACCAGCCGTGTCTTGATCCGCAACGACACGCTGCTCAATGGCTACATAAGTCGCTTCAGTTGCACCGCCTGCCACACTGAGCTGATGGATACATTTAAGTGCTGAATTCGGCTCATTGCCCGCAATATCAATAATACGCGTAGATTCATTTTTTAGGTGTTCACGGCGCTTCTCGATAGCCGCTTGCTTGATCACTTCTTGTTGCTTATTTTTTTGATCATTTTCTTGATCAGCAACTTGTGGTTCAGTAAGTTCATTATTATTTAATTGATTATTCATAAGTCTCTCTTATTATATAAACTGGATTTATCTTGAACACTATATGGGGTTAAAACCTATAAAAACAATCAATTGCACAGACAATAAAAAACCCGAATAACCATTTCAATCTATTAAGAAAGGTCATTCGGGTTCACTGTGCTTTGATATCACGCTTTGCGTTTAGACATTAAGTTAGTCTAATCATGCGAGTAAATATTAAGCAGCAGGGCTGTTTGCTTCAACCAACGGCTTAAGCTCACCTGATTGATACATTTGTAAAATGATGTCAGAACCGCCCATCAACTCGCCATCAATCCATAATTGTGGAAACGTTGGCCAGTTGGCAATTTTTGGTAATGTTGCACGGATTTCTGGGTTTTCTAAAATATTGACAAAGGCAAATGGACGACCGATTTGGGTAAGTACCTCAATCGATTTAGCAGAAAAACCACACTGTGGAAACTGCGGTGTCCCTTTCATATAAAGAATGACTTTATTGTCTTTAATTTGATCACGGATCAGTTGTTCAACATCGTTTGCAGCGGTATTTGGGGTTTGCTCACTCATAAAAGCTCCTATTGATAAAGCGGTTCATTGAAATGGTTATTTATATGACAAAATAGTACTATGAAGATATGGTTGATACATGGGGCGATTGACACGGTATTACAAGCAAAATCTATATACTGGTCCAGCCAATCGTTATTTGGCTTCGACGACATTAGGCACTAATAATACCACGGCATTGGCCATAATGCCCTCTTGCCGACCGGTAAAACCTAGTTTTTCAGTCGTTGTGGCTTTGACACTGACATGTCCAATATCAGTTTGTAAGTCACTGGCGATATTCTCGCGCATGGCTTGATTGTGTGGAGCCAGTTTGGGGCGCTCACACATCACCGTAATATCAGCATTACCAAGCATATATCCTGCCGCTTGCACCTTGCTATAGACGTAGCGTAGCAATACTCGCGAGTCCAAGCCAGCATGCGCCGCATCAGTATCCGGAAAATGCTGCCCAATATCACCAAGCGCTAATGCCCCAAGTAAGGCATCAGCAAGTGCGTGTAATACCACATCGCCATCAGAGTGCGCCAGTAGACTATGGCTATGCTCAATAGGCACACCCGCTAAGATGACATATTGCTGCTGCTGACCATTATTATGAAAAGCATGCACATCAATACCTTGACCAATCTTTATCATTATTATTCCAAATTAATTAGGCGTGATTAAAATAATTGACAATCATTATCTAAATTTTCAAAGCTATTTTCTGACAGTCAGGCCGCATAGCTCGCCACCAGTTTTAAATTAACTGGTATAATGTGACGCTTATTTTATCATAATACCCCGTCCAAGAGATAAGTCTAAACGATGAGATGACCCTGTCAACTTACTAAGCCTATTAAAGGCGTTGTAGTAAGGTCAGTGGTATTTCAAACTTTATGTCAAATTTGGACAAGGTATAAAAAGTTGAGCCGTTCTATGTCAGTCATGCCAAATACTTCAAGCATATCCGTTTCTGATTCTTTTAGTGCCCAGCGCCCTTTGACGCTTGCCGATATTGACAATCCTAGCAGCAAACATGTGATTGTCGGTATGTCAGGCGGGGTCGATTCTTCCGTGTCTGCCGTTTTGCTACAGCAAGCAGGCTTTAAGGTGGAAGGTCTATTCATGAAGAACTGGGAAGAAGATGACGGCACCGAATACTGCACAGCGATGGATGACTTAGCCGATGCGCAAGCCGTTTGTGACAAGATAGGCATCAAGCTACACACCGCCAATTTTGCCATGGAATATTGGGATCGAGTATTTGAGCACTTCTTAGCGGAATACAAAGCAGGACGTACACCCAATCCTGACATTTTATGCAATAAAGAGATTAAATTTAAGGCGTTTTTAGACTACGCACTCACTCTAGGTGCTGATTATATCGCTACCGGTCATTATACGCGCCGTAGTGTGAATTACAAAAATGACAATGGTATGGAAGTCGCGCAGCTATTACGTGGTCTTGATAACAATAAAGACCAAAGTTACTTTTTACATGCCGTTGGCGGCGACAAAATTGCCAAAACCCTGTTCCCAGTCGGTGAGCTTGAAAAACCGGTCGTGCGTCAAATCGCGGAAGAGCACGACTTAATTACAGCTCATAAAAAAGACTCAACGGGCATTTGCTTTATTGGTGAGCGCCGCTTTAAAGACTTTTTACAGCAGTACTTGCCTGCCCAAAAAGGCGATATCGTCACTGACGATGGCCACATTATCGGCTCCCATGATGGACTTATGTATTATACCTTAGGTCAGCGCGGTGGCATCGGTATTGGTGGCGTCAAAGATCGCCCTGAAGAACCTTGGTTTGTACTCGCAAAAGACTTAGACAAAAACCGCTTAATCGTCGGTCAAGGTCACGAGCATCCAATGATGCTAAGTAACGAGCTACAAGCTTATAAGCTCGATTGGGTCGATGGTCTGCCGCCTGCTGATATCTTTACCCAAGATGGCTTACGCTGTATGGCAAAGTCTCGCTATCGTCAGCCTGACCAAGCTTGTCGCGTGTTTGCAATGAAAGATGACGGTAGTGAAATACGAGTGGTATTTGATGAGCCACAGCGTGCCGTCACTCCTGGCCAATCAGCGGTATTTTATATTGATGAGGTTTGTCTAGGCGGTGGTGTAATTGCTTCTATTGATGCGCCACTTTCTACCCTTAATTAATACTAGGCCGTGTCCTCAATCCAAGCGATTGTATCTAAATGGGCTGAAAATGGCTAAATTTTTGCCAAACATCGTTAAGTAGCTGATTAATATCTCGATATTATTTGCGCTATTTTCCTCGTTTGACTGCAATTTATCTCATTTTTATGACCATTTTTAAAATGAGAACACGCTCTAAAAACATTTATATAACAAATCTTACATAAACACACTTACCGCTAATCTAAGTAATACTACCCTTTAGTCAGTTTTTGCGCGGTAACTCTATGAAATTGTGCTATAAATAGATATGGCGACATATACTCTCATCTGTCGTATTTACAATAGTGCGTCTAATTTACTTCAGGATATTTCATGAGCTATCGTTTTTCCTCAATCTTTGATTCTGCAAAGACTTTGAATATGCCTATGAAGTATCCTATCGCCTTTATTATTGTGATAGGTTCTTGTCAAGCATACGCAGCACCGCAAGATATGGGCACTATTACTGTAACCAGCCGTAGTCTATCAAACGGTACAGCTTCTGGCACTTATATAGCTGCTGGCTCAGGTGCAACTGGTAGTTTTACGCTCACACGTATTAACAATAATACTCGCGGTTATCTAAGTAATGTTGAGATAAAGCCTACAGGTCTTCCAGCTACAGGGACCAATGGTATAGAGATTAGCAACCTTGCAGATACTAATGTCAGCAATGATAAATTTACTTATACCTTTACCATTACTCCTAATGACAACACGGCTATCCATACTATTAAGATTGGTCAAGCCAGCTACACGACCAGCGGTAACTCAGAGGTTGCGCAACATACTTTAAATTTTACTAAAAGCACTTTAAACAGTCGAGCGGTTCAAGCAAGTGTTAGAACAAACCCAAGTGTTCCCTATTACTATGAAGCCATGGGGGATTATTTTATGGGTAAAAGAGATCCAGCTAACACTAATAACTTTATTTATAACGACCCACAACCTCATTTCAATTACGCGAAAATAGTGGCAATAAGCTATATTTTTATCGTTTTGACTTTCTTAACGGTACCAATCAGGGCGGTAATGTATATAGACCTAGCACTACGGGTGGAGAAGTCAGTGTTCGAAGCGGTGCCACTGGCTTTTTACCGCCGACGCCAACCTTTTCAAACATTATAAAATCGACTTCAACCAGCCCTAATAATCAGACTACCTACCCTCCTTTAACATCAAATATTGCCGATGGTGGTAAATATATCAGCTATGGTATTGAAAACAGTGCCAGTAACTACGTAGTGGCAGTAAGAAATGCGAGCACTGTTACCTTAACTTATGAAGGTATCATGAATGGTAGTAACGGCTTGACAGGAGAGACGGTTGGTGAGACGTATAACGAATGGATCAGCTTTGGAGTAGAGAGCGAGCCCTTAAATTATATATTTTCTGGTACGGTATTTAATGATAACGGTGGTATCAGCGATAGCGCTGCTGACCCAGACAAGGTAGGCGCTCCTTATAGCAGTAATAGTAATTATTTTAATGGTACATTCGATAGCAATGAAGCAGGTGTTTTAGTTAAAACAGGGAGCGTCGCTAGTAGAGTTCGGCTAGTGAGACCATCCCAAATTCTGTGTAACTGCCATTTAGATTAAATGCTTACTAATACGATCATCAAACATAATCATAAA
>NZ_JBEOOY010000015.1:0-78912 GCF_040309585.1 Psychrobacter sp. GW64-MNA-CIBAN-0177 | reverse complement strand
AGCTTTGATGCTAGCGCATCTAGGCCTCTTTTTCACCTGCTCTTTGATATTGCACTTCATGTGTTAATCTAAGATTTACCTTTTATACCTACTTTTTATACTAATCTAAGCGGTTGTAAGTAGTCGTTTGGATAGGTAGTCTTTATAAACGTTGCTTGCCCTCGTATGATTTTTGCTGCTAGGCATCGCGATGCCTGCAAAAAACCGCAAATGTGTTTATACTAAATGGTCTTTTAATGTCTCATCATCATTTGTTATTAGAATTTTTGATATCTTTTAGTCGGTATCGCTTAGCTATTGAGCAATATGGATTTTTAACTTTTGCGTTTAAGGTTGTAACATGACGGTCACCTATGCACCTATTATTACCTCGTTGCTTGATAACGATTTGTACAAATTTACCATGCTACAAGCCATGTTACATCAGTTCCCGCAGACCCATGGTGTCTATCGATTTCGCTGCCGTAATAATAATGAAGCGGTCTATCCACTAGCAGACATTAGAGAGTCATTAGAGCATCAATTGGATATGTTGTGTGAATTGCGCTTCTTAGAAGATGAATTGGAGTATTTGCGTGGGTTGCGCTTTATGCGTTCCGATTTTGTCGATTATTTAGAGCTGTTTAAACTTAAGCGCCGTTTTATCACCGTCAGTACGGACAATAAAGGGCGTTTACTGATCGATATAGAAGGGCCAATGATTCAGGCGATGTTCTTTGAAGTGTTCGTGCTGGCTATCGTGAACGAGTTGTATTTTAATGCCTTATCGAGCCCTAGGGTAATAGAGGAGGGACAAAGGCGTTTGGATGACAAGGTTGCGCTGTTGCAGCAGTATGCAAAGCAACAAAACACAGACCAGCCGCCGTTCATCGTCGCAGACTTTGGCACACGTCGACGCTTTAGCAAAAGCTGGCAAGCGCATGTGGTAGAAACTCTGCACAAAGCTGAGCCGAAAGTTGTTAGCGGCACCTCAAACGTTTATTTAGCTAAGCAGCTTGGGATGACGCCGATAGGAACGATGGCGCATGAGTTTATGCAAGCTTTTCAAGCATTGGATGTGCGTTTACGTGACTCACAAAAAGCCGCACTCGAATCTTGGGTACATGAATATCGCGGTGATTTGGGTATCGCGTTGACCGATGTCGTTGGCATGGACGCATTCTTGCGTGATTTTGATCTGTATTTCGCCAAGCTTTTCGATGGTCTGCGCCATGATAGCGGCGATCCGTATATTTGGGGTGATAAAGCCATTGCGCATTATCAAAAACTAAAGATAGACCCGAAGACGAAAATTTTGACTTTTAGTGATGGCTTGACGCTTGAAAAGGCGTGGGAGTTGCATCAATACTTTAAAGAGCGCATCAGAACCAGCTTTGGTATTGGCACCAATCTCACCAATGATATGGGCATCACGCCAATTAATATTGTACTCAAATTGGTTGAGTGTAATGGGCAGCCTGTTGCTAAACTGTCTGATAGCCCAGGCAAGACCATGATCAATAATGATACGTATCTTGCCTATTTGCGCCAAGTTTTCGAGGTTGATGAACCCGAATAGAGAATGAGCCTATCTCTAGCTGTTGCTATTTTCTGTTTTATCTTCTTCAGCAAAAGCGGCATCCAATGCTTGTTGTACTGCATTGATGCGCGTCTCGCAAACGCGATAAGCGGCAATTGATTCTTCCACCGTGGTCATCAAGTTGTCGATATCAGGCTCATCTTGTTGCTGCAATTCAGCCGCATTGGTTTTTAGAATATCGTAAGCTGCCTTAAAGGTTTTTGGGGCGGCTTTTTTGCGCTTGCGAGTAGGGGTAGTCATAGCGTGTCCTAATTTTTAAAGTATAAGTAAGTAGGGGAGTAATCGTTAGATATTATTATATGGTTAACTTGGTATGTCTGAGGTTTCTGTCGTATTCTTCTCAGTATTAACCTCAACAATCTGAGCTTTAGCCTTGCCGTCTTTTAAGACGATATGGATGGTTTGCTCAGGGTAGAGCTGTGTGCTGCTGGTGAGTATCTGTTTGTCTTTATCATTAGTCAGCATGGTGTAGCCTTGCTTGAGCACACGAGACGGTCGGTGCAAGAGTACGATATCACGAAGATGGGCGCTATCACGTTGTGCTTGTATCAGCTGCTGCTGCGCGCTCTGCATGATGGTTTTTTGATGGATATCACTGTAGTTATGGGCGCTGGCTAATTGCTGATGTGCAAGGGTTTGCGTCTGTGTGTGTAACTCGGTTGTCAGTCTCGCGGCTTGCTTTACTTGCCGCTGTGCGCTTTGCTGAATACTACGCCACGCATAGTCGCTGTCTTTTTGTAGCGCGGTCAGCTGACCGATGGTACATGACTGTATTTGGCTCAATTGTCGCGCCGTTTGTTGCTCCGCGATATTGAGTTGACGCTGAGCGGCTTGTTTTATTTGTGCTTGATAATGCAAAGTCTGCGTGACCAGCTGTGCTAAATGCGCCATGATAGCGGCAATTACCTTTGATGGCGTGTCAAAGCTGCTGTGCGCCACTTCATCTAAAATCACTTTATCGCGCTCGTGACCAATACCAACCCAGACGGGGACAGGCTGTTCAGCGACCAATGCCGCAAGCTCGTAATCATTGAGGTAAGCCAAATCTCCCACCGCGCCGCCGCCACGAATAATTACTAATAAGTCAGGCAGGCGCTGATAAGTATCTTGGAATCGTTGCTGAGCACTGACGATGGCTTGGCGAATCTCGCTTGGGGCATGATTGCCTTGAAAGGTCGCGTGATGGTAATGGAAGTGACAAGCGCCTGTACTTGCTAAGCGATCAGCATCGGCTTGAAAATCACCTAAACCTGCGGCCTTTTCGGGCGCAATCACGAGGACATGCTCGATATCAAAGGGCACAGGTAATTGTTGATTGAGCTGCAATAAGCCTTCGCCAGTCAAGCGATCGACCATCTCCGCATATTGCCGTGCCAAATCTCCCAAGGTATAGCTAGGATCAATGTCTTCAATCGTAATAGAGAAGCCATATTGTGCGTGAAAGCCTGCGGATACTTTGAGTAATACGGTCAAGTCGCGCTCAAGAGGCATGCCGGTCGCCCGCTCAAATTTTGCCAATACGCGCGCAGCTTTAAAGCGCCAGAGATTACCACGGCAGCTGGCAACTACTTTGCCTTCTTCATCTTTTTCAGCCAACTCAAAGTAATAATGCCCGCCTTTGCTAGACAGATTACGAATTTCAGCCTTCACCCATACGCGGTGGTCAAAGGTTTGTTTGATGACCATCTCAACCGCTGATAAATAGTCACTCAAACGCAAGACCGTATCTTCTAAATGATCTTCTTGCTCTGCCAGTTCGGCTTCTAGCGTCGCTAAATCCTTAGCAGGCGCTAACACTTTTGCTGGTTTGGTATCTGAAAGATTGGGTTTGCGCATAATAATAGACCATGGATTCTAAAAATAAGAGCTCTAAAAATAAGGATTCTGAAGACTAGGATTCTGAAAATTAGAAAACTGAATAGAGTGAGTACAACATTAGATAGGGTAGTCTACCCCAAAATTGCAGCTACAAAAAGTAAAGCCAGTAAGTCCGCGATCAATATATTATTTTCATCGCTGATTTACTGGCCAAACCCTATTATATTTTAAACCAAATGCCATTATTTTTATCGAGTACAAGGCAAAGCTAGCGATACTTAAGTATTCAATCAGCTTATTCCGTCAGCTTAAAAAGTTAGTAGAATGCTGGAGCTTTGTCAGTTAATAATGACTCTTTTATTGGCAACGGAAACTGATTTTATACTCATAATCATCATCGCGTGACAAATCTGGTGAGCCAGTCCCAAAGATTGAGCCGATAACCGCACCTGCTTGTCCAACCATACGACCCGCACGCTCATCTAAAATACCATTGTAAGTGACTTTATCATCAACGATAATCACTTGCTTGCTGCGACAAGTATTTTTGGCACTATCAAGTGCATTTTGCTGGGCTTTGACCTTGCTATCCGCTATGCCAGTAGTCTCGTAAATAGAATTGGCACGTTGAATGACTGGTGATGAAGGCGTGCTCTGGCAGGCACTTAAGATAAGAGCCGTCGCCAAAGTAGCCGTGATGGTGGCAGTTCTATTAACAGTATTCATAAATTATTCCTCTTTCCTATAAATTAACCATAAAAACCAAAGATAAGTAGGGCAAGTATTTTGTTCGTTAAGAGTTTTGTTCATTAAAAATGTCGTCCATGAAAAGACAGACTAAATTTAACCTATTGCAGTCTGGAGTGTCTAGGCAGTTATTGTGTGCGGTATTGCGCTTGTATTACCTGCTGACGTTGCCGCCAAGAAAATTGTCCTAATTTTACTAAGTGTTCCAAGCTATTAGCCATGATAAAACCATGTGCACTTGCCACAAACCTCGTGCATACACAGCAAATCACTTGAAATAAAAATCATATCTAGGATAATTGAGGTATTCATTTTTAATTATTAAGTAAGTTTATGCAATTGATTCCTGCTCCTGCTGGCGTGCTCGAAGTTGACGCGCTATGGCAACAAGACAATCCCAACGATCCGAATACTGACACGGTGGCGCTGCTTTGTCATCCCAACCCTTTGTTTGACGGCACCATGAACAATAAAGTGGTCACGACGATGTACCGTTTTGCCCGTGATAACGGTATGCACGTGGTCCGTTTTAATTTTCGCGGTGTCGGTCAATCGACAGGCGAGCATGATTATGCTGAAGGAGAGGTGGTGGATGCAATGACCGTGCTACAATGGATTGCAGAACAAACCAATGCACGTAAGTTATGGCTTGGCGGCTTTTCTTTCGGTGGCTACGTGATTGCGCGTGCGGCTGAGCAAGTCATAGAAGCGCCGCATGTATGGGGCTTGAGTGATTTTGAAGTTTCTAAAATCGCGCTGATTGCTCCCTCAGTAGAAAAAAATAATACCAGTGACTTAAGCTTACCAGCTGACAAAACTTTTGAGATTTATGGTAATGCTGATACAGTCATTGATCCTGATAATATGCAGGAGTTTGCAGAACGCTTAGGACTGGCAGTCAGTATCGTGGATGGGGCAGGACATTTTTTTCACGGGCGCTTGTCTGAGCTAAAAAAACTGTTGGAACAGCACAGTTTTGCTGAGCATTGATTTCTCTAAGCACTGATTTCGCTTGGCATTGATAAGAGTAAGTAATTTTTTATTCTTATTAACTAGTCACACATAGAAATAGAAATAAGTGGTCATTAACACTACACACCTTTTTCTTTATATTTACCTTTTTAAATGATGAGTCTTATTATGAGTTTATCTCCATTGCAACGTTACGAGCAAGCCATCAGCACTGATGAGTTTACTCGAGATGAGCAGCAATATCAGGCCATGAGCTATCTTGATGAGCTACACCATCAGCTCACCAATAGCGTGGAACAAAAAAAAGGCATTTTTAGCTTTTTAAAGGCCAAGCCAGTTGCCCCAAAAGGTTTGTATATGTGGGGCGGGGTGGGACGCGGTAAGACCTGGATGATGGACATGTTTTACGACTCTTTGACCATTGATCGCAAGATACGTCAGCATTTCCATCATTTCATGCAGCGCGTCCATCGCGAGCTAAATGCCATCCAAGGTGAGAGTGATCCATTAGAGAAAGTTGCTGATATCATTTACAAAGAAGCCGTTATTATCTGCTTTGATGAGTTCTTTGTCTCCAACGTCTCTGATGCGATGATTTTGGGCGATCTATTTACCATGTTATTCAATCGCGGCGTGACGTTGGTTGCGACTTCAAATATTGAGCCGTCTGGCCTCTATAAAGACGGTTTGCATCGCGATCGTTTTATGCCGGCTATCGCTGAAGTTGAGCGCCATACCACAGTCATGAATATCGACTCTGGTATTGACTATCGTTTGCGCGTATTACAGCAAGCAGAGTTGTATGAATCACCCATGACCAAAGCCAATCACCATTGGCTGGCCAACCGCTTTGCGAGCTTGTCTAATAATCAAAAAATCAGCAATGAGCCTATCACTATCAATGGTCGGCAGATCAAAATCAATGCCCGTACCGAAGATATTTTATTCTGCGATTTCCGTCATTTATGTATGGAGCCGCGCTCCGCTGCTGATTTTATTGAAATCGCCAAACAGTTCAATACGGTACTGGTCAATGGGGTCCCAGCGTTAGATGATGACCTGCGTGATCCAACGCGCCGGTTTATTTATATGGTCGATGAGTTTTATGATCGCCGCGTAAAACTATTGGTTCGAGCAGAGCAGTCAATTCTTGAGCTGTATCAAGGTGAAAAGCTGGCGTTTGAGATTGAACGGACACGCTCGCGTTTGCTTGAGATGCAATCAGAAGACTACTTAAAGATGGAGCACCGTGTTGAAAATGCGGATGCTGCTTAATATAGTTAATCCTTTATAAATTAAATGCGGCGTTAGTCTAGCTTGGTCTACTATTGGTAGGACTTTTATTTAAAAGTATGATTGTGATTTAAAGATAGAGGTTAAGGGCTGCTTGGGTTTTCGTTTACGATTGTCCAATCATATTTATAACGGGATAATCTGCTGAGATAAATAGTGGCAGTCAATATCAATAATAAATAAGGACAAATAATGAATAAGTCTGACGAAAACAACTTTACAAAGGAAAATCAAGCAAAAGATAGTCAAGTGCAAAGTGGTCAAGAACAAGATAGTCAAGCAGAAAACAGTCAAATAGAAAGAAACCCTGCAAAAAATAATGAAAATATCTCTATTAAATCACTAACGACTGAGAGCACGCCATTTACTAGTGAGGAGCTCATTCACTGGATTAATTCAAGACGTAGTGTGGGTAACTTAGATATTCCTGCACCAACGCAAGCCCAGATTGAAGAAGCGATTGAGTGTGCAGCGACCGCACCTGACCACAAAAAATTGCGTCCGTGGCGCTTTATTGTGACTGCCGGTGACGCTCGTCACGACTTGGGGCGTGCCCTTGTCGAAGCAGCAGAGGCAAAGGCCACCGAAGAGGGCGAGATACTCTCTGAAAAAACAGTGAAAAAAACTCAGACGATGCCGCTACGTGCGCCGCTTATTATTACGGTGGTGACTCAGATGCAAGAGCATAAAAAGGTACCGCATTTCGAACAGATGTTAAGTACAGGCGCTGCGGTACAAAATCTGATTTTGGCGTTAAAAGCGCAAGGCTTCAGCACAGTATGGCGTACAGGATTATTGTGTAACGAACCTGCGGTAAAAGCATATTTCGGCGTAAGTGCAGATGATTATGTCACGGCTTTTGTTTATACTGGCACCAGTCCTAAAGGTGAGCACCCACGTAAACCTATTGATATCGAGCCGCTTGTTCGCTTTGAGTCATAACCATACTTGAGGGCTACTGAGCTAAAGACGGTTTTTTATTAAACAATATTACTAATTAAAGAAAATGATTTATGCAACACAATTGGCCTCAGTAGCTGCCCACTAAAGATATTATTACTAATAAGTCAGTCAATACGGATACATGCATATGACAAGCGCTAATGACAACAATACTAACAAAGATAATGCTCAGAATAGTAGCAACGAGAGTAACAAAGCCGCTGACAAACAAAACAGTCTGTTGTCAGGCATCATTGAACGAGCCAGCAAATCTGGTATCGGTCGTAAGAAGCTCAACCCTAGCACGGTAGAGTCAGCAGTCGCAAAAAACATGGCAGAGATTCACAGCAATCCTACCAAGCTGCGTTTGGCGTTCTTAGGTGGTGGTAGTTTTGGTACGGCAATGGCGAACTTAGCCGCGCGTAATGGTTGTGATACCACGCTGTGGGTTCGTAACAAGCGTACCGTTAAGGCCATGACAAAAACCCAGACGAACAAGAAATATCTGCCCGGTTATAAGCTTGATGACCGCCTGAAATATAGTCATGATTTAGCATCGGCAGTCAAAGATACCGACATTATCTTTATTGCCGTACCAGGCTTGGCCTTTCGCGAAACGCTAAAAAATATCGCCCCCTTTATTAGTGGACAGTCTATTGTGTCGCTAACGAAAGGCATGGAAAAAGACACTTTTGCCACGATGAGTGATATTATCAAAGAAGTGTTGCCTGAGGTGAATTTTGGCGTCATGTCAGGGCCTAATCTTGCTATAGAGATTATGAAAAATATGCCATCTGCGACCGTGATTGCGAGTGAGTCTGAACCACTACGTCATGCTGTACAAGCGGCACTGCATAGTGCTTTCTTTAGAGTATTTGCCAGTGATGATATACGCGGTGTTGAGCTGGGCGGGGCGCTCAAAAACATTTATGCCATTGCGATGGGTATGGCTGCGGCCTACGAAGTGGGTGAGAATACCAAAGCAATGATATTGACCCGTGCCTTGGCAGAGATGAGTCGTTTTGGTGTCGAAGCCGGTGCCAATCCACTGACGTTTTTAGGGCTATCAGGTGTTGGCGATTTATACGCCACTTGTAGTTCGGAGTTAAGTCGTAACTACCGCATCGGTAATATGCTTGGTCGTGGTATGAGTATTGATGCTGCCGTCAAAAAACTGGGCCAGACTGCAGAAGGCGTTAATACTATTCAGCAAGTCCATGAAAAGGCGACTAAAGACGGTATTTATATGCCCATTACCCATGCGCTTTATGCGGTTATTTATGAAGATAAGGCCGCGCTGGGTGTGGCGCTCCATTTGATGGAAGCGGGTTTCCGCAGTGATGTCGAATTTGTGATGGCTCATGACCATAGCAACGCTGCACTTACTGCGCAAATGAAAGCTGCCAGTAGTACCTCCGACAATGACAATGACGATGATGTTGATACAGACAGCGATGCTAAATAAAACGATTGTTGGCAACGTGTATTGCTGAAAATGTGTATTGCTAAAAACGTGTAAAGTCAGACAGTGGCAAAGTAGGTCATAGAAAGGCAGTTGATAAAAAGGCAGCTGACAAAAAGCCAGGTTATAGACAAGGAACGCTATGAAAATGATATTAATACGTCACGGTCAGGCAGAAGACGAAACGCGTCCAGACAGCGCTCGTCAGCTGACTGACTTTGGACAGCAGCAAGCCGCGCAAACTGCAAAATATATCACGACCAATTATAAGCCTGATCGTTTTATCGTAAGTCCTTATGATAGGGCGCAGCAAACCCTAGCAGAGCTGCAAGCGCGGGCGCCTACAGTACCAGCGACGGTACAAGATAATATAACGCCTTCTGACGATGCCCATAGTGCGTTGACCGATATAGCAAAGATTGAGGCGCAGTGTCTCGTGGTGGTGTGTCATATGTCTATCGTCGCCAATCTGGCTGCCTTACTAACCGGTGATTATCCTGAGGCGTTCTCTTTGGCAGAAGCACGAGTGTTTGAGATGGATTTTATCATGTCTGGAATGGCAACCGAGGTCAATCGCTTTGTACCTGAGCAACCGTATTGATATCGCTCTTTCATTGGCTATAGTCGATCCTAAATAAAATGGATACGCTATTTCATAACGCGAAACTGGTATAAATTTTTCTGGCTTGGTGTGCCTACGCCGACAGAGGCTGCAAAACTTATATTAAAAACTAAGCATCCCAGTTCCGCTGTATCTTTTCCATATTGGACTGACTATATTTAGTAGTAGTAATATTATTCATCATGACCCTGTTTAAAAATATTAAGATGCTTTAAACATAAACATAAACATAAACATGGTCATGGGCTCTTACAAAACGTCTAAATTTGTTATTTTATGGCTTTGATAATTAAGGACACACTTGGTGTTACATGTTTGGTTAAGAGCGCAGCACAGTCCGCTAGCTGTCTGGCATGAAGACGTACAACAATGGCAGTCAGTTGCTGGCTGGCAACAGTTGCATGATATTTATAGCAGCTATAAATCCAATAGCCATAAAACAGTATGTTTGTACTTTCCATCAAGCCACGTATTACACGTCGATACCGAGCTTAGTGGTGCACAGCTTAAGCAATTGGGTGATACTGGTAAGCAGTATTTATTTGAAGAGATGTCTTTGACCCCTGTTGAGCAATTGGTAGTGCGGCAAACCAGCCTTGCTGATAGTCAGTATTTATACGCGCTGGCGCAGGCTGATATTGAGGCATGGCAGCAAAGTGCCAAACTCGTTGGTATGACTATCGCAGCATTACTGCCCGACTTTCTATTGTTACCAGTGCCGGAAGAAGGTGCAGGGCAGCAAGTCATACTCTATCAAGATGACCAGACGATGCTGCTACGCCAATCATTATATCAAGGAATGGCGGTCAGCTATTTACCGTTGATTTTTGAGCGCTTCCTGCAGCTGAGTGAAGTGATGGTGGTACCAAGCATTGAAGCTTTTGATAGTACAAGTTTTTCAGACCTTGATGCTACAAAGTCTGATCATAGGATTGATTTACAAAAGCCAGTAACGACCAGCGATGTTTCGGCACAAACAGCCGCGCTCATAGGAGCTCATCAGCTGCTATTGACGACGCTAACGAGTACGCCCAAGCCGATTGACAATCCTGACCGTCACGCGCTTAATTTCTTTATCAAATCAACCGATTCGCAATTATCACCTTATCTACGAGTGGCAATGATGGTGGCGCTGTCGGCACTCGTGCTACAGATAGCCACAGATGGGGTGCAGTCTTATCAGTATCATCAGGCGACGGCTGCGACAAAAACAGCGATTGCGGGGCAATATCAGTCTTGGTTTCCTGATGAACGTCTAAACCCGCGCACCAATTTGACCACGCAAATGGCGCCAAAACTGGGTACCAATGGTCAAGCCTCGCCACATATGGCCGTGTTGGCACGCATATCACCACTGATTAAGCAGTCCTCTCTAAAAGCGCAAGCTTTGGTTATGCAACCATCCACGCTCAGTTTTACGTTGATTGCCCCTGACCGCGACAGTCTTGATAAATTCGCCAATACCCTGTTCACTCAAGGATTAACGGCCAAGCTAGAGCGGGTAAATAGCAATGAGCAAGGGCAGTTTAGTGGGCAAATTACTGTGAGTATAAATGAAGATGATACGACGCCAGAAAGCGTCAGTGCCGACAAGGCAGCAGCATCTTAAGCTTATTGAGAATTTTTAGTATTTGCTGAGCGCTGTGTTTTGACGATGACCATCCGTAAGGTGCTCACTCAGATGATTGCAATCTACTTACTCAAGATTAAACCCTCCACGATTAACTATTGGCAATAAAGGTTAGAGCATGAAACGATTACAGCGCCGAGCCGAACGTAGCGTGTCTGCGCCTAAAACAAGCGCTTTTTCAGAGCGGGTGAATAGTTATCAAAATGTCCTATCATCACGCTGGCAGGCATTGTCTCCACGCGATCAATTAGCATTGACTATATTGTCTGCTTTTTTACTGTTATTCGTGGGTGGCTACGGCGGTTATACGGTTCATCAAGCTGCAAGCGATAGCAAAAGTGAGTATCAAGAGCAAATTGCTGATTATTTTTGGCTGCGCGCGCAAGCGGGTAAGGTGGATAGCAATGCGACTAACAGCGTCGATGGGGCAGCTGCTATGCCACCTGCCAACAGAGTGAGTGAGCTACTAAATACCTCGGGTATTGCCAATGCGCAAGTGGTTGCGGCTGGTGACGGGGTGCAGCTGAGCTTCACCAATGCCAGTCAAGCGGTTGTGAGTGCAGCACTCGGTAAGCTTAAGCAGCAAGGTTGGCAATTTACCCAACTCTCGATGCAACAGGACGTGACCACCAAAGCCATTGAGGTGCAAGCAACTGTTACTTCTTAACAATGCTAACTGCCTCGCACTGTATATTGAATTTAGCTTCATTGAAGAACACCTCATCCGACACAATCAAAGGTTTATTGAACACTTTAGTTATGAATACTTCCTATACATTATTCTCCTGCACTTAAGCGGATAAGCATCTGCGTCAACAGACTACTATTAAGACTAAGACGTCTGATTATAATATGACCTGTTAAGGATCAAGACACATGATAAATGACAATATAAGCGGCAACATGAGTGACAGTAAACGCCGTTCTTTAACCACTTATAATCACATCACCTATCTATTGTATGTGATCAGTTATTTCACGGCTGGTCTGTTGTGGGTCGTGCCGATTATCATGAATTATGCTAAGCGCCACGATGCGGACGGCTCATGGCTAGCCACGCATTTTGATTGGCAAATTAAGACGTTTTGGTACAGTATCGTCTGGTTTATCATAGGCATTCTTATCATCACGTTTGCTTTGGGCGGTTTTGGTGTCAGCATGTTTGCCGATAGCAGCAATATAGCCATTGGTTCATTTTTATTGGTCAGTATTGGTTTTATTATTATGGGTTTGACCTTTATTTGGCACCTTTATCGTATTGTACGAGGTTGGATTGCCTTAACAGATGGACGACCTGTGCCATAATACGTTCAATCCCATATCATTTATATACAGTGTTTAGCAGCGCTTATTGACTTTTTGGAATAGAAATTTGCTGTATGAAACTTTGGTCTTATTTCTGTTAAGCTGATATAATCGCTGCGCTTAATCTCTTTCGTTTTTCTCATTCATCATTGCTTTTCGAGCAGGGTCTGTCATTACTATGTCTTATGCCTTACTTCGCCCTTTTTTATTTAAGATGGACCCTGAACACGCCCACGAGATGACCTTATCTTTGTTAGATAAAGCCCATAAAGCGCGTGCCTTAGGTTTGGTATATGGTCAGTCGATGCAGCCTACAGACTGTATGGGTTTACAGTTCGCTAATCCAGTTGGCCTTGCTGCAGGGTTGGACAAAAACGGTGATTATATCGATGCACTGGCCGAGCTTGGTTTTGGCTTTATAGAAGTGGGGACGGTCACGCCAAGACCGCAGGTTGGTAATGATAAGCCACGCCTATTTAGAATCAAACAAGCCGATGCCATTATCAATCGCATGGGCTTTAATAATCAGGGCGTTGATTACCTGATTGAAAACGTCAAACGCTGTAAATACAAAGGTAACATCGGCATCAATATCGGTAAAAATGCCAGTACGCCAGTGGAGCAAGCCGCTGATGATTATGTCTATTGCCTAGAGCGGGTTTATGCACACGCTTCCTATATTACCGTCAATATCTCATCGCCAAATACCAAAAACTTACGTGACTTACAGAGTGGTGAAGCGTTGACTCAGCTACTTGATACGATTAAAAACCGTCACAACCAATTGGCAACAGAGTATGGCTTTTATGTGCCACTGGTCTTAAAAGTAGCGCCTGATTTAGAGCCGCTACAAGTGGATTATATCTCACAGCAGTTGTTAGATTTTGAGATTGATGGTTTGATAGCCACCAATACCACATTGAGCCGCGTCGGTGTCGAAGACTTGCCCGATGGTGACCAAGCCGGTGGCCTATCGGGTCGTCCAGTGAGCCACATCAGCACCCAAATTTTACAACAATTCACTGATCAGCTGGATGGTAAAGTAGCTTTGATTGGGGTGGGTGGTATCGATAGTGGTGCCAAAGCGGTCAAAAAGATTGAAGCAGGTGCTGATATGGTACAGCTTTATACCGGACTGATTTATCGAGGTCCTGGGCTGGTACAGTCATGCATTCAAGCCATCGGTGGCTATTACGATGCCATGGAAAGTTAGACAACCACTAAAAATGAGGCGTGACATATGAGTGGTCTAGATATTGTGATTGCTATTGTGGTCTTAATTGGCTTATGGCGCGGCTTTCAGGTAGGACTCATTAAGACAGCAGTCGGCTTGGCAGGTTGGTTTATTGCTCTTATTGCTGCCACGCGCTTGGCAGGCTCAGTTGCTCCGCAATTATCAGGTATCGTACAAAACCCTGTCTTGCAAATGGCAACGGCGTTCTTATTGGTCGTAATCATTATCTTAGCGATTATGCATATCGTCGCCTTTGCTTTTTCAGGGGTACTCAAAACCTTACGTCTGGGTATTGTTGACAAGATGGCAGGTGGCGTCCTTGGAGCGGCCAAAAACGTATTGATGGTATTGGTCGTTTTGAGTGTCAGCGCGCCCTTATTGGTAAAAATGCCGCAATGGCAAACCTCGGTGCTTGCTCCTGAACTGATGCCTTATGCGCCAATGGGTAAGGCTTTAGTCTCAGACGTGCTCGGTATGGCTTGGGATCAGGTCAATCAGTCTTAATACGCATAGTTTTTTAGACTTATTCTTCGTTTCTTAAGCCTATTTTTTAACGTTTTAATACCAAAAATCATAACTGAGTCTTTATAACTTATCCTTGATAAAAAATTATTCGATAGCATTTAGGGTTCATAAATTTCAATTTGTGAATGATTGATGGCTTTGCTGACTGTAGGTCAGTGAGCAAACTGTCATCAAGATTTTAAGCTTAAGCAACATCATCAGGTCAGCGGTAAGAGTAGATGGCTGTTTTTCATAAGCTACTGTCAAGCTTATGCCGTTATTGTGTTACTAATGTGTGGTTCAAAATAGGATATAACTATGTGTGGAGTCGTTGGGGTTGCAGCTCATGAGCCGGTCAATCAGATTCTTTATGATGGCTTAACAATGCTACAGCATCGCGGGCAAGACGCGGCAGGTATTGTGACTTTGCAAGATGGTCGGCTTTATTTACGTAAAGAAAACGGCATGGTACGTGACGTTTTTATGAATCGCCATATGATAAAACTGGTTGGCAAATTTGGCATCGGTCATGTTCGTTATCCAACGGCAGGCACGTCAAGCAGTGCAGAAGCGCAGCCGTTTTATGTCAATTCACCTTACGGTATTACGCTGGCGCACAATGGTAATTTGACCAATGCTGAGGGCTTGGCCAAGTCTCTATATAAAGAAGACCGTCGTCACCTGAATACTGATTCAGACTCGGAAGTACTGTTAAACGTGCTGGCGCATGAGATGCAGAATCTAGGAAAAACCCATCCAACGCCTGCCGAAATATTTGAAGCAGTCACAGCGGTTTATAGTCGTATTGAAGGCGCTTATGGCGTTGTTGCTTTAATCACAGGTCATGGCTTGCTTGCCTTCCGCGATCCAAACGGTATTCGCCCACTTATCTTTGGTGAACGTTTGGCAGCCAATGGCGGCACAGAATATATGGTTGCTTCAGAATCGGTCGCCTTGACTGGCTCTGGCTTCACTATTATTCGTGATGTCAAACCCGGTGAAGCGATTTTTATTGACTTAGACCATCAGCTACATACGCATCAGTGCGTCGAGCAGCAAGAATACACCCCTTGTATCTTTGAATACGTCTATTTTGCTCGTCCAGATTCCATCATGGACAATATCTCAGTCTATAAGTCGCGTCTGCGTATGGGCGAGAAGCTTGGTGATAAAATTCTTGCAGAATGGGGTGAAGATCACGATATTGATGTGGTTATTCCTATTCCAGATACCTCGCGTACCTCAGCGATGGAGCTGGCGCTTAAGATGAATATTAAGTACCGTGAAGGGTTTATGAAAAACCGTTATATCGGTCGTACTTTTATCATGCCAGGTCAGCAGCAACGCAAAAAATCAGTGCGTCAAAAGCTCAGTGCTGTACCGTTAGAGTTTAAAGGTAAAAACGTGCTATTGGTTGATGATTCGATCGTCCGTGGTACTACTTGTCATGAGATTATTCAAATGGCGCGTGATGCAGGTGCACGTAAAGTATTTTTTGCCAGTGCAGCGCCGCCCGTAAAATATCCAAACGTGTATGGTATCGATATGCCAGTGCGTAGCGAGCTTATTGCTTCAGGGCATAGCGTTGAAGAAGTGCGTAAAATTATTGGTGCTGATCGTTTGATCTTCCAAGATTTAGACGATTTGATCGAAGCAGTAAAAGATACCAAATACAGTAAAGTCGAAGGTTTTGACTGTGCGGTATTTAATGGTTGCTACATTACTGGACAAATCAATGAAGCCTATCTTGAGCACCTACAAGAGCAGCGCAGTGAAACTGCTAAGACCGGAAAAAAAGGCGTGCAAATAGTGGCTGATACACCTGTAGATATGATGGGTATAGAAGAGCTTTAAGCTGCTAAATACCTAAATTTTTAAATATAAAAAGGCTGGATTCTTGATAGAATCCAGCCTTTTTTATTGCTTAAAATAAGAGATATCCTTTGAAAAACCACTATTTATGGTAAGAGGTGATATTGGGAATATATATAGCGCTTTATTGGTAGGATTACCACATGAGATCATCTGGAATCACATAAGCGGCATAAGGATCGTCATCTGCTAACTCATTGTCTGAGGTATCGTTAGACACTACCATAAAGCCTTCTAGTTTTGCATCTATACGATCGGCCAAGGGGCGAGGAAGTAGAGCATAGCTTTCTTCCAAGCGTGCAATGACCACGTGACCTGCTACGATTTGATCGTATAGTTTTTGCGTGATAGAGATTTTTTTGACTTTAGTGTCGTCAACGAACTGATAATTGACTTCACCCTTTGTATCAGTGATTTGATGCTGCCTAATCATTTGGACGATATTGGCCTTTAGCATTTTCTCTTCTAAAAGCTGCTGTTTTTCTTGATTAAGCTTTTGATCCTTCTCCAGCTTTTTTGCTTGGGCTGCTGCCAATGCTTTTTTGGCTTCCACATTGGACGCATCACCAGTGCGCTTGGCATGTTCAGATTGCTTGCTTATCTTTTTGGCTTTTTTGCTATCAACCAATCCCGCTTTTAAAAGTTGAGCTTGTAGGGCATTCTTGGCCATAATTCCATTACCTAGATGATAAAAATAAAAATTAAATAGTAGCAAATTTTGCGGTGGCGTGTCGTTAATTCCTCTAATCTGCAAAAGATGGTACTGTTATACAAAATACGATTAATAATGATTAGGGCGTGTTGAACATTCACAAATAGGCACTGCTGATTGCTAAAATGGTTTCATACAAGGCGCAAGTCGACGATAATGTTAATACCTTAGCTAGACTTGCAACGCAGTATGGGGCGATTTTAGCATCAGCCCGTAGGGACAGGACTGTTTTTTGCCGCTTCTGTGTTAAAAATAGACGTTTAGAAAGACTAAACTTAAGATTTTTAACGTTGAATCGCCTAAAAAATAGTCTCTGTCAGTGCCATGGTCGAATGTTCAACACGCCCTAACCATTAAGCCAGTTTGGTAAACAACATTATGATGCGTGACTGGTAAAATTTTTCTTGCTTGCTGTGCCTACGCAGACAGAGGCTGCAAAAAACTTATACCAGTCACGCTGTCTCTTTTTTATATTGACCCGACTATAAGTAATGATTAGCGATTAAGCCAGTTGAGTAAATAACCAAAGCAAGCCATTAATCGCAGCGATGCCGACGATCATGCTCACCAATAATTGACGGCTAAAATGATAGACCAATAATACCAGAAGTAAAGCACCTATTTGAGCCATGAGTAAATGTAACTCTGCGCTTTGCATACCCGTACTTGCTGATAAGTCTTGATAGGAGAGACTGGTTAAAATAAGTAATACCATCACGGATAACGGTAAGCTCTCATTTAAACGGTGTAACCAAGGCGTATCCAGCAGCTTTTTGGGTATCAAGGCGGGAAGGGCGCGCGTAATAAAAGTGACGGCAGCCATAGCAAAGGTGGCAAAAATAAGGTAACTACTGCTCATCGGTGTCTCCTTGTACGCGGCGCTGCATCCACACACCACGGGCCAAAATCATCAGCATACAAATCGTAATCGCTACTAATAACAACCAATTACTGGTAAAGAACGAGGCAATCACTAAAGCAATCACGGCAATACCAATGGGGAAATAGCGTTTGATACTTTGGAATTGCTCATAAGCCAAAATGGCAAACAGACACACCAAGGCAAAATCTAAATGCGGTACCAAGTCACTGAGCGCGCTGCCAATCATCACGCCAATAGCGCTAGCAAGTACCCACCAGCTTTGATTAAACAGACTGATAGGCAAAATCAAGCGCGCTCTTGACTCAGGAGATAAACTGGTCATCACTGAAAACGTCTCATCAGTAAGGGCAAATAAACAATATATTTTAGCGATTTTATTACTAGGCATCGCATGCAGCAGTGGCGCCGCATAAAATACATGGCGCAAATTAATCGCCGCGATATTGCTGGCGATGCTGCTAATAGCCTCGCCAGCGCTCAGCATCTTCAAACAAGCATATTGCGCAGCGCCTGCATATAAGACCACACTTAGCATGATAGTAGCCCACACTGGCACACCAGCCACTTGTGCGAGCACACCAAAGGCGATGCCTGCAGGCAGATAGCCCATCGCGACTGGCAGGCTCTTTTTGAAGCCTCCTGCCCAATCATAGTGAGCCGCTTGTTGATGATTTAGTTCCTTTGAATGAATGGTCACATGACATCCTAATTTTCTAACAGTATTGTTTTTTGACTAGGGCGTGTTGAACATTCGACCATGGCACTGACAGAGACTATTTTTTAGGCGATTCAACGTTAAAAATCTTAAGTTTAGTCTTTCTAAACGTCTATTTTTAACACAGAAGCGGCAAAAAACAGTCCTGTCCCTACGGGCTGATGCTAAAATCGCCCCATACTGCGTTGCAAGTCTAGCTAAGGTATTAACATTATCGTCGACTTGCGCCTTGTATGAAACCATTTTAGCAATCAGCAGTGCCTATTTGTGAATGTTCAACACGCCCTATATTTTATAATGAAGGGCTAATTGTTATCCGATAAGGTTAAGAAAGTCCTATTTTTCAGGTAAATAAACCTTTAGGTAATCAATGCTAAACATTGGGCTGTAATTTTTCATAGCTACCAGTTTGATGTGCACGGTATAAAAACCCGCCGAGAATAATCAGCCTTAGCAGCAACAAACACCAAACGCTGAGCCAGATGCCAGTCATGTCCCACTGCTGATAGAGTAGCCAACTCAGAGGGAAAAATACCGCCGCCAATATAAGAGCAGCGTTACGAATGACATTACCCGCTGTTAAACCAAAGAATATGCCATCTAACCAATAAGCGCCAACGCCGACCAATGGTAATAGCACCGCATAAAGATGGTAATCATAGGCGAGTGTGAAGACTGGTTCAATATTGGTCATAAACTTCAAATAAGTTGGCATAGCAAGCCACCAAATCGTACTCAACATGATGGCAAGCCCATAGCTGACTACGCCAGTGCGTTTGACGATAATACGAAAACGTGGCCAATCACGTCGTCCTGCTGCTTGACCACTCAAGGTCTCAGCAGATACTGCGACACCATCGAGGGCAAATGCTGAAATACTTAGTACCTGCAATAAAATAGCGTTGGCCGCCAGAATGACATCACCGCTTTGCGCAGATAAGCGGGTAATCCAAGCAAAGCTCAATGTTAAGATCAGCGTACGAATAAAGATATCTTTATTGAGCGAAAATAGCCTAAGCATTTTATCTTTGGTGAAATGTTGCCGATCAGCAGTAAACAGCGCCGTCCAAGATATTTGTAGATGTTGACGACTTAACCATAGTGCTAATAATACCCCAGACCAAAATGCAATAGTCGTACCTAGCGCTACACCGACCAAGCCCATGTGCATGCCATACACAAAAAATAGCGTTAGAATGATATTAAGTAAGGCGATAAAGCCTTGTTGGTAGAGCATGTAGCGAGTCTTGCCCTGACCCGCAAACCAGCCTATAAAGGCAAAGTTCATTAGCTCAGCGATCACACCCCAAAAGCGCACATCCAAATAAGTCTTGGCAGCAAGGCCACTGTTAGGATTGGCAGATAATGCTTGCAGACCAAACTCTATTAACCAAGGTTTTGCCAGCAGTAACAGTGCGCCAATGATGAATGCCAACAATAACGCACGTTGCAAAATAGATAGCAGTGGTGAGGGCGCTAGATTCGGCTGTTTTGTCGTACTGCTGATAGCGTTGTCAACATGACTAGCCAATTGTCCCAATGCTTGTGCCGACAGTCCAGATGAGGCGTACTGTAAAAAATTAAAACTGACGAGCAATAAAGACAATAACTGTATGGCCAACCCCATACCAGCAAGCTTAGCGGTGTCATTCATATTACCGACAATGGCAGTATCAATGACGCTTTGAAGTGGCATTGCCAAATTGGCCAACAATACCGGCAAGGCAATAGCGATAATACGCGCGTAGCGAGTATCAATCGGTGGCATAGAGCGTGGCGGCGTAATAGTTGACATAGATGGCTCATTTTATACTTAACAGACAGAGGGTACAGAAAATCATTTTGCTTTCGGAATAAGCAATACATTTGATCACTATATCGATAATTTATAGAACCATATAAAGATAAAAGCACCTAACACTCATTGATTATGAGTCAGGTGCTTTTATTGGTAGCTCACTTCCGTATAGTGAAAAACGGATTATAAGCTTGTTTGAATACTCTTTTATTTAAAGCTTAACTAAGTTGCTTTAAATATTGTCTTGCTCAAACATTTTTGGATCATTAAAGGTCACAATTTCTTCTTCAAATTCAGGCTTAACCTTCACCACGAAATCATCACGAGATAGCCCCATACGTAGCGGGATAGAACTTGCGATATAGGTTGATGAATAAGTACCAGCCAGCAAACCGATGAACAGTGCAACCGAGAACCAATAGAGACCGTCACCGCCCAAGAACAACATGGCTAAAACAACCAGTAATACGGTTGAGATAGTCATAATGGTACGACGTAACGTCTCTGTTAATGATAAATCAATCGTTTGACGCGGCGTAATACCACGGACACGGCGGAAGTTCTCACGAATACGGTCATAGACAACGATGGTATCGTTCAAGGAATAACCGATCAATGCCAGAATAGCTGCCAAAACGGTCAGGTCAAACGGAAAGCCGAATAAGGCAAAGACACCAATGGTCACGATAGCATCGTGGAACAGTGACAGCACTGCACCTAGAGACAGCTTAAACTGGAAACGTAGCGCGACATAACCAAGCATACAAGCCAAGGCCAAGACCAGCGACATAACAGAGTTTAAGTAGACTTCATTACCTACTTGGCTACCAATGATATTTACATTACTGATTTCAACCGTGTTATTAGGCAATGCTAACGCGGCGCTAAGACTGGCATTGAGTCCGTCAATGTTGTCAGACTGAGGTGGTAAGCGAACTAGTAGCTCTTGACGTGTGCCAAGATACTGTACGACGGCATCATCGAAGCCATTGTCGGCCAAGGCTTTGACCACTTCTACTTGCTCAGCCGGCTGCTCGTAACGTACATCTGCTGATACACCACCAGTAAAATCTAGACCAAAATTTAGACCATTAACAGCAATCGCGATAATACTACCAATCACCATGAGTAACGATAAAATAGCCATTGGCTTTTCTATCTTCATAAAGGGGATAATGCGCTGGTTGCCGACGGCTTTGATACCACCCTCAGCTTGTGCAGCAGCATCCTCAGCGGCATCACTGATCAATTGACTCTGATCAATAGCAGTGCTCGTCTCTGCGGTTTGAGTCGTCAATGCTTGAGAATTTTGACCACCACGACGCGTTTTATTTTTACCCGATGCGGCTGTGGTAGGGTTGTTGGTTTTAGTATTGCTACCTTTACCATCACGACGTGGTTTGTTACGGCGGCGCGTACTGCCACTATTTGAGTCGCCATTTGAGCCATTTCGATCTGGGTTATTCTGTTGTTCTAGGGGATTATTCTTATCGATCGCCATATGTTTCTCCTAACCGATGCTCAAACGTTTGATAGATTTACGTTTACCGTAAGCAATTTGTACCAGAGCACGCGTTACCAAAATCGCGGTAAATAGCGAGCTGACAATACCAATAGCTAAAGTGACCGCAAAGCCTTTAATCGGACCGGTACCAATCGCAAATAAGATAAAGGCGACCAATAAGGTGGTGATGTTGGCATCGAAGATACTACTAAAGGCGCGATCAAAGCCGGCCACAATGGCGGATTTTGGTCGGACGCCATTTGCCAGCTCCTCACGTATTCGCTCAAAAATCAGCACGTTGGCATCGACTGCCATACCGATGGTCAAGACGATACCGGCAATACCGGGTAGGGTCAGTGATGAGCCTAAAATTGACATAATGGCAATGATAATGATGACGTTAATCGCTAGCGCCACGTTGGCAATGACCCCAAACAGACGGTAGAAAATGATCATAAAGGCAAAGACTAATAAGTAACCTACCTGCGTAGAAAACAGGCCTTTGTCAATATTCTCTTGACCCAATGAGGGGCCAATCGTGCGCTCTTCTACAAAATACATCGGTGCGGCTAAGGCGCCTGAACGTAGGAGTAATGCAAGTTCTGCCGCTTCTGCGCTACTATCAAGACCAGTAATACGGAAAGAGGAGCCCAGTACCGCTTGAATATTAGCGCGGTTGATGACTTTGGTTTCAGCATAAGGCGTACGTACTTCGACTGTTTCGCCAGTCGCTGGATCTTCTTCGTAAGTGATACGTTGCTTGTTTTCAATGAATAGCACGGCCATCTGTTTACCAACAGCAGTACGCGTGGCGTTTTGCATCAGCTTGCCACCAGCGCTGTCCAAAGTAATGCTGACTTCAGGTGAGCCGCTCTCATCAATACCCGTCTGCGCGTTAGTGACTTTATCACCGGTGACGATAGATTGGCGCTCTAAAAGTACTGGTGGACCATCAAGCGTCTCAAACGGGAATGCTTCGGTACCAGCAGGAGGAATACCGCCCATATAGTTTTCACTATCTTCAGCGACCATCCGGAACTCAAGGTTCGCTGTGCGACCAAGCACACGTTTGGCTTCTGCAGTATCTTGCACACCTGGCAATTCTACGACGATACGACTCGCGCCTTGTGATTGTACTAAGGCCTCTGTGACGCCAAGCTCAGCAATACGATTGCGTAGGGTCGTCAAGTTTTGATTGACCGCATAGCTATTGATTTCATCTAGCGTGGCATCGTTGTACGCCAAAATCAGGGCAGGGCCTTGGTCATCAATAGAAGACTGTAAACTGAAGGTATTACCCATCGAGCCTTGCAAGACATTTTGTGCACGGTTACGCGCATCGGTATCAGCGAAATGCAGCATGATGCCTTGGTTTTCAGTTTTGATGCCTTTGATCGCGATACGCTCAGCCCGTAGGTCACGACGTACATCGCGGCTCGCACTAGTCAGGCGTTGATCGAGAGCCTTGTCCATGTCAACTTCTAGTACAAAACGAACACCACCGCGCAAATCGAGACCAAGCTTCATCGGCTTAGCACCGATATCACGCAGCCACTGCGGGGTCGTCTGCGCTAAGTTAAGCGCGACCACATAGTCTTCGCCCAGATTCTGGCGCAGTACTTCCTGAGCTTTGAGCTGCTCGACCGGGTTATCAAGACGTACCAGCGCACTGTTGCCTTCAAAGGTACCATCATGATTATTAATTCCAGCCTCTTCGAGTAAGCTTTGAGACTGGGTTAAGATACCATCAGACAGCTGCGTACCTGCTGCGGCACTTGTAATCTGTACGGCAGGTTCATCAGGATAGAGGTTAGGAGCAGCATACAGACCGGCAATGATTAGCACGACGGCAATCAGTAAGTATTTCCAAGCGGGATATTGCATAATCACTTCTTTAGGTTGATAAACTATTGGCGACGCAGGCCACAAGTTAGCAGATGGGAAGTTAGCGATAGCAATGGTTGAGTGCGGTATTTAGCAGTCGTCATCATGCACCATTGCGATCATCCGCGATGATAGTAAAGCGTAAAAGGTAAAGCGAAAAATGACCGTAAATAATGTACGGTCATTTTAAAGTTATTACAACTATTAATTCATAACTGCCATCAATTAGTAACAACTAATGTTCAATCATTATCAGATTTATTAATAACGATTAAACGCTTTCGATAGTGCCAGCTGGCAATACTGAGATGACAGAAGCACGTTGTACTTTGACATCCGTATTATTATTCAAGCTAACAACCGCGTAATCGCCTTCTATGGCTTTGATACGACCCATCAGTCCACCAGCAAAGATGATTTCGCTACCAACAGTCAACGCACTGACCATGGCGCGGTGCTCTTTGGTACGCTTAGACTGTGGGCGAATAACCAAAAAGTAAAAAATGGCAAAAAAAGCAACAGGTAATAAAATTTGGCCAAATAGTGATGCAGCACCAGCAGTTTCGGCGGCATGAGCAGCTTGGATAAATAAAAACATAATTTCTCTCAGTGAGTCATAGATAATAATAAATTAAACGCATAGTAACAAAAAATCCTAGACTTGGTAACTGTTAATCATAGGCTAGGCGTGTTTTTCTTAACGTACTGGCATACTAGGTCGCATCCTCAATTCTAGCGATAGTCATAATGAAGGTTTAAAAATGGCTATATCTAGGCCAACTCCCATCAAATACGCTTATACTATAGACAGTATTTGGCTTGTTTACTTAGGGTCTGTTGAACATTCAAATGAGGCACTGGCAGTGGCTATTTTTTAGACAATACGCAGTGAAATTTTTGACGTCTAGTCATTCTAGGTTAGATAATTTCGCCATGTATTGGCAAAAAATAGCCCTGCCCTGAAAGGCTGATACTAAAATCACCCCAAACGTTGTTGTAAACCTAGCTAAGGTCTCGACATTATCGTCGGTTTACGCCTGATTTGATAAAAGGTTTGGGGCAACTTTAGCAATCAGCAGTTCTAATATTTGAATGTTCAACAGACACTAACATTTATCTTAATTTTTTAATCATTTTTAAAGAGAGAATGTGCCCTGAGATTTATTTCAGATTTATCGTTATTACAAAAATAGGGGTGCGTCTTATAAGGGTACGTCTTATAAGGTCTAGGAGTTGAATTCGTGCAAACCCTTAGTTATAAACCTCATTAATAAAGTAAGCATTATTAGCGCGCTATCGCTAGCAATATCTGTTTAAAAAATGCTATCAAGTTGAGCAAAGCGCTCAACAAAATGGCTCAAAACAACCTTTTTAATAAATAGTGACTTATTGTGCATTCACATCATCAGTGCTACTATCAAAAGACAATGATTGCCTGTATTTAGTGCACTCTCTATTGAGCCATATTCTGCCCACTATAAAACCGCGACAGCATCAACCTTGTTAACCATACTGGTATAATGCTTGTACTTGATTTGCTTTTATCAATTTATCGATATTATTTTGGATTGACTAGGGCGTGTTGAACATTCGACCATGGCACTGACAGAGACTATTTTTTAGGCGATTCAACGTTAAAAATCTTAAGTTTAGTCTTTCTAAACGTCTATTTTTAACACAGAAGCGGCAAAAAACAGTCCTGTCCCTACGGGCTGATGCTAAAATCGCCTCATACTGCGTTGCAAGTCTAGCTAAGGTATTAACATTATCGTCGACTTGCGCCTTGTATGAAACCATTTTAGCAATCAGCAGTGCCTATTTGTGAATGTTCAACACGCCCTATATAATAAGTGCTAATAGAGGATAAGAAAGCTGCGTTAATTGACCATTTATAAGTACGGTTTAGATTTATCATAGATGGTTTGTTGTCCGATGTGGTTTGCTTATTCTATCTCCCGATTCCTTTTTCTCTTTTATGTTTAGGTTACCTAACTTGTCCACCACTTCTATGTTTATACCTCGTTTGTGTCGTCCACGCGCTTGTCGTAAAGACGCTTCTGCTGAACCTCCCCCGACGATGCGCCATAACCCTCGCTTAGGCTTGGGCATAAAATCGTTGTCTCTGCTAACTGTATTGACCACTTTTATGTTGCCAAAAGCGGTATGGGCGGCTGAAGGCTTAGCAGAACCGACTGCTGCCAGTGTACTGCTGCTTATCTTGTTTGTGCTGATCGCTATTGGCATCTCGTTTATCTGCTCTCTGGCTGAGTCTGTTTTGCTGAGCATGACGCCTTCATACATTGCAGATATTCAAGAAAACAATCCCAAAAAAGGCCAAATGCTCAAGCAGCTAAAAGTTGACAATATCGATCAGTCGCTGGCTGCTATTTTGACACTAAATACCGCCGCTCATACGCTCGGCTCTATTGGTGCTGGTGCACAGGCCACGATTGTCTTCGGCAGTACGTGGTTTGGTGTCTTTTCGGCCATTATGACTTTGGCTATTTTGATATTCTCTGAAATTATCCCCAAAACGTTAGGCACGATGTATTGGCGCCGTTTAAGTGGCTTAGTTGCTTACTTTGTGCGCACGATAATTGTTGCGCTATACCCAGTCATTTGGTTCTCGGAGCGTCTGACTAAGCTATTGGTACGTGGTAAAGAGACCCATGTGTTTAGCCGTCGTGAGTTTGCCGCGCTTGCTAGTATTGGTGAAGAGTCTGGACAAATTGACCCACTAGAATCTCGAATTATTCGTAATTTACTCGCATTTGGCGCTATTAAAGTCGAAGATATCATGACGCCGCGCTCGGTGATGCTGGCGTTCGAAGAAAACAAGACCGTGGCTGAATTGTTGGTTGATCGTCCTAAACTAACCTTTTCACGACTACCGATTTATGATGGTGACTTGGACAATATTACTGGTTTTGTCTTAAAAACAGATATGTTGTTGGCGAAAGTCAATCACGCTATGCATAAGCCATTGACTCAATTTAAACGCGATATCACCTTTGTATTTTCAAAAATGAAATTGTTTGACTTGCTAGAGCTTATGCTAAAGAATCGTATCCATATTGCCATTACCGTGGGCGAATATGGTGAAGTAAAAGGGCTAGTCACCTTAGAAGACGTGTTCGAAACGTTATTGGGTCTAGAAATTGTTGATGAAATAGACCGCGTTGAAGATATGCAGGCGCTCGCACGGCAAATGATGGACAGACGCGTAGAGCGTTTGGGCATGAAGCTGAGCGATGATGAGCAGTATGAAGACAGTAATACATAAGCCATAGCATTACCATTGATGCGCCATACGTTGGGCTTCTGAGTCATGACAGTGCTGTTGACGTATGGTCAGTGCTTTAGAGTAATAAGTGCTGTAGGGTAGTAAAGGTATAAGACGTTCATAGTAAAATGATATTCGCAAGAATTACACAGGGTGTCACATGACTGTGAGAATTGAGTGATAGGCTAAAGCCACTATTCGAGTATGCTGTTAACAGTCTTAAACAAACAGCAAAGCGCAATTAAATAGTAAGTAAATGCCAAACGTCAATTAATGACAACAACGAAAAAGTATCGCTAAGGATTATCATGAAACGACTATGGGGAAAAGGGCTATTGGCTCTATTGCTAAAAAGTGCTGGTCTAGCAGCAGTTGTTGCTGTAGCAAGTACGGTCAGCATCACTGCGCAAGCGGCAACCATGACCGAAGATTTGGTGCAAAGCTATGCAGCTGCCATGAAGTCATCAGCGAATAATAAAAGCATCAATCAAGTCGCGCGTCTGGTCTCTGATGATGCGTTGATTTCATTATCAAGAAAAGGCAAATCTACCAGCTTAGACAAAGACGCTTATTTAAAGCTATTACAAAATAGCTGGAATGATACGTCTAATTATCGCTACGATATCTCGGTAGATAATGTTGTTATCACTGGCAATCAAGCTAAGGCAAATGTTACCACCAATGAGAGCTGGGTAAAAGATGGTCGTAATGTGTCATTCGTTACCACCTCGCGCGTCACTCTGACCCTATCTACTGGTAATGCCGTCCTGCTACGTGCTGTATCACAAGTCGCTATTAACTAAGCATTCAGTACTTGTAATCAGTGCTTATAGTCAGTAGTGATGGCTTGTCGTTTATATTCAGCGCTGAGCTATAAAAAAGATAATAATCATCCAAAGTTTTAGTAGCTGTACGTCTAAACGTTCGATTTTTACATACGTTTATCATGTCGTCGTGGCTTTTAGAGTAATAGCTGATTATTATCTTTTATATTAGGCTAGTCTTTGTTTAACATTGCATACTATACTAGCCCTCAATATTACCTTATCAATTCTTGTCGTTAGGAAACTTCCAATATCATGTCTACTGTGCTATCAAACTCTCGCTCATTTATTGCCTTACCCTTGACGCTCGCGGTATCGACTTTACTTATCAGTGCTTGTAGTAATACGTCAACGGTAAAAAATAAGGGCATGACCAACAGCTCAGCTGTGGTTACCAAACGTCCTACCACTCAAGCTGCTAAGCCAAGCACGAACGCTGATTATTCAACGGCGTTTTTAGATGCCGAGAGCTTAGACGAGCTGGCCGATTTGTTAGAAGCGACCGACATGACGATGGTTGAAGGTAATAAACTTGCCATTCAACAATACGGGGACTTGTGGAATCGCCTACGTGCAGGCTATCGCATGAACGGTGGACAGCCTGTTTATAACCAACGTATCGAAGGGCAAAAAGGTTGGTTTACTAGCAGACAGGATTATCTAAACCGTTTAACGGCACGTGCCAGTCGCTATCTATACCATACCGTACGAGAAGCTGAGCGTCGTAATATCCCTACTGAGCTTGCATTATTGCCGGTGATTGAGAGCTCCTATGATCCAAGTGGTACCAGTAGTGCCGCGGCCGCTGGCCTATGGCAGTTCATTCCGAGTACGGGCCGTATTTATGGTCTCAATCAAAGCAGTAGTTACGACGGTCGCCGTGATGTCATCGAATCGACCCGCGCTGCATATGACTTTTTGACAGCCCTACATAATCAGTTCGGTAGTTGGGAGCTGGCCTTGGCCGCTTATAACGCGGGTCCTGGTCGCGTGCAAAAAGCAATCGATGCCAATGCGGCTCGCGGTTTACCAACTGATTATTGGTCACTCAGATTACCGACTGAGACCATGAACTATGTACCACGCTTTTTGGCAGTGGCTGAAATTGTGGCAAAACCTGAGCAATATGGTGTCTACTTGCCTGCTATTGCCAACCGTCAGCATTTCCGTAGTGTGCCAGTGAACTATGGCGTTAGCTTAGCTGAAGTATCGCAAGTAACAGGCGTCAGTTACGACGAATTAGAAAGGCTGAATACTGCGCTGACGTCAGCCCGTGTTGATTCCTCAGGCCCGCAGCGTATCATTATTCCGAATGATGTAAGCCTTAATACTGATGCAAAATTAAGCTCATTACGAGGGAACGGTAGTAGTAATGTCATTGCTACGAGTAATACTAACCCGAATGCACCAACGACGCCAAGCTACAATAGCAAGCCGTACACCACCGGCACGTCATTGCCGTCTACAGGTAGTGCACTTGCAGATTATGCAGCGAGCGCCAGTGTGCCTCAGCAAACGACCAGTTATATCTCACCATCAGCCACGCCGACGAGCAGCTCTGTCTATAGTAACAATGCCGCTGTGCGTACTGAGCCACCACTGACCACGGCAGAAACCAACAAAATCAATGCGGAGCTCAAAAGTAGCAACAGTCTACCGACCACCTCTGCGCAGATTACCCAAAATAATACCATTGTCCAAGAGCCACCGCTAAGTAAAGAAGAGCGTGACTTTATTGCCAATCAAATTCGTAACAGTACGGCTGAAACCAACGTCATCAATGCGGATGGTAATATTAATTTATCTGCAGTACAGACGCAGCAGTCTATTCTAGAAGCGCGCGGCGAAGAGAAAAAACTGAGCTTCCCAAAAACCTCAGTCAGTAAGCCCAAGCCACAAGGCGCGCGCACCACTTATACCGTAAAACGCGGCGATACCTTATCAAACATCGCCACTCGTGCTGGTGTAAGCTGGCGTGACATCGCTGAATGGAACCAAATAGATGCTAGCGCTAAGCTACTATCTGGCAGCACATTATATTTATATGATGCCAAAACCATTGAGCCGATAAGTAGCAGTAGCACAAGCGCTGCTAGCCAGCCTGACAGCTATGTGGTACAAAGCGGCGACACGCTCATTGGTACGGCCAATCGTTTCGGTTTATCAGTGACCCAACTCGCAAGTTATAACAACCTCAGCAGTCGCGCTGACTTGCTGAGAGGCCAAAAGCTGTGGTTGATTCCCGGTAAGGTCACGGCGCCAGCAACGACACCTGCTGCACCATCGACTAAACCAAGCAAGTCGTCGACAGCGACTAAGAACTACAAAGTCAAAGCAGGCGATGGTCTCATTGCCTTAGCACGTCAATTTAATATCTCAACCGAAACCTTAGCCAGTCTTAACAACATCGGTACTACTAACTCTTTATACGTGGGTCAGACGTTAAAAGTACCGGCTAGCGTAGATTTTAATTCTACTAATAGCAGCACTAGTACTAATAGTTCGACTAGTAGCGCAAGCTCTTCAGTACCAACGACCAACTATAAAGTAAAATCAGGTGATACCTTAATCGGCATTGCCAATAGTGTGGGCGTCAGTGCGGCAGAGTTGGCTGCGGTGAATAGCAACTTCGATGCTAAGGCGCGTCTACAACGCGGCCAAACGATCAAAGTTCCAGCTTCTAAGGAATTGGTTGATCGTCAGTTAAATGACAAGGCGGTCAGTTATAAAGTAAAATCAGGAGATACCTTAACGGGTGTCGCTCAACGTTACAATATTGGTTTGGGCGATTTGGCAGCAGCCAACAACTTAAAAACCAACTCTAACTTGATATTGGGTCGTACGATTACCATTCCTGCTAACGGTAGTGCTCCTGCCAAAGCTACTTCTAGTACTAGTAATCAAAGTACTAGCAACAGCGCTGCTAGTACCACGACCAGTACAGCCAGTAGTGGCAAAAAACTGGGCAATACTGAGAGTTATAAAGTCAAATCAGGCGATGGCTTAATCGCGCTGGCTCGTCAGTTTGGTATTGCAGTCGAAGATTTGGCAGCGACCAATGATCTCGCGACCAATGCTCAGCTACAGCGTGGCCAAACCATCAAAGTCCCTAAAGCAACGGTAAGCTATACGGTTGGTTCAGGGGATAGTTTGATTGGTCTCGCCCGTAAGTATGGGGTGTCGACTCAAGAGCTTGCGGATATGAACAATATAAAAGCTGATACCATGCTACAGCGTGGTCAGCGTCTAACCGTACCAAATCGCTAATATAGTCGCATTTAGTACAGGTTAAAAATCAAAAAAGCTGCTCTTATAAAAGAGCAGCTTTTTTATTGGAAAAGTTTTATACGTATTTTATTCAAAAGCTTTTATTACGAAGCTTTTACTATGAGTCTTCTACTATCAGGCTTTAAAACAGAAGAATCATTAAACCAAAAAGAAGGGTCATTAAACGGTTTGCGTCTTGATAGTTTCAAGATAGCTCCTAATGTTACTGACATAATGCATCGCTTGTCCATAACGGCTATTAGACGCTCTATTTTCAGCAAGGTAGGCATAAACGTTCGCCCAGCTTTTGTCATCTATGCCCTGAGCTCTCAATTTACGCTGAATGCTTTTTACTGCGTTCGGCCCCATATTATAGCCCGCCAGTGCAAACCAAATACGATCGGTTTTGGGTACATCGGCAAAGTCTGATTTCATTTGCTCTAGATAACGCGCACCACCACCGATACTCTCATAAGGGTCGACACGATTAGACACGCCCATCGCCTTTGCGGTGTTATTGGTCAGCATCATAATGCCGCGTACCCCAGTCGGCGATACCGCATTGGCATCAAGATGTGATTCTTGATAGCCCATCGCCACCAGCAATTCCCAATCATGATTGTAGTTGCGCGCTTGCTCTTCAAAAGACGACTGATAATCAGGCAGCTTTTCTGTCAGCGTTTTTTGGAAATGGTCTTGGCTATACGCATCTTTTAACAAGTTCTGATTATAAAAAGCGGCCAGCTTTTGGGTGTTTTGAAGCTTGATACTGTCGCATAGGAAGTAACTGGCTTTTTGCGATAGCGGATCATTGGCTGAATTAAATGTCCAACTGACTTTTGGATGTAGACCGTTTTTGGTCAAACTGGCATCATAGCCGCAGCTAACATTGACAGAAGACAAATTCAGCTGGCTTTTGAGTTGGGTGCTGGCAGTCGTCAACGCCATATCAGCATTACCTGATTTTACCGCTTTGAGTGCGGCTTCTTCAGTCGCATAGGCTTTTAGATCGACGTCCACACCCAGCTCATCGGCATAGGTACGTACCAAATCATAACCAAAGCCGTGCTGAAAACCGTCCGTCGCAAAATAAGTACTATCCCCAGGGACAGCAGCGATGGTCAAGGTGTTCTCCAACATGACATGGTCATAGGCTGGCACCTGCGCACCCATGGTGGTAAAACTCTCAGCAGGCAAAGAGAGCAGGGCGATACTAGAGACTTGTGCCAGTTTCTTGGTTCTGGCAAAACGACTTGAGGTAACAGGGTTAACGAATGTAACGAGGTTACTTTTAGTGTTCAGTAGGCGTTTGGACGGACGCAGTAAATATGAGATACGGCGTTTGGCCCCTTGCGCAGATACTTTTACACGATAAGTAATACGCTGCATGGATGTCTCCTAATTTTAGCCATCCTTCTTACCGCAAAAACACATACAAACATATGACCATAATATTGACATATATCGATATTGCCTCTTAAATAAAGTCGCATCTCTTAATGGGACAAATGCCACTCTATTTGTTTGACTATAGCGCCACTAGCGTACTCTCTCTAAGAGTTAGTGGGGTAGTTTGTCGTCAGCCAGCTATCGGTGCGTTATCAAAGCGTTCTAAAATACTATTTTTAAATTGATTTTAAAAACCGGACGCACAACGACGCGAAGGATATAAATCAGATGATTCCTTCATCGATAACTAAATATGGCTAGTGGCCAAACAACTATATGTCAAACACAGGTAAGGTCATGATTAAGTCATTGAGACAAAGACATCGCATAAAATCTTGATATAATAATTTGCTAATTAAGCAAATACATTCATCTGTTTTTACGATGCTAACTTTTATGGCTGGCTATACCTTGAATCATTAGTAATAGGATAGCTGGCTGTTAAAGTTTCTTGTCCAGCAATAAGGGTAAGTAAAATAACCAAGCTTGATAATTTTTATCGCTTCTTATCAAACAGGTGATTTAATACCATCATCGCGACACTAAAAATAAAAAAATACTATGTTGCTAACATATGTAGTGCAAGCATAGTATTTCAATGGATAGCGGTTTAAAGCCTTACCACTTATGTAGCATGATAAAGTCTTAAACAACTACCAGCATTATTTTAGTGCCATAACCGGAAGCTGTAATAAATGGGAAGTTTCATGACAAAACGTTCTTTCTTCAAGTACCAATATGCGGTTATATCGTAGATTATTCAAGTTAAGTTAAGAAAAGAGCGATAAAACTTAACAATTAGGCTATAGACGGTAAGAAATCCACTCGTTATCGCTACATTCGCTAAAGTTTTATTAACATGCGTAACAGACTGAATATCGTTTATTCGAATGAGTGCACTGTTTTGCTCATCTTTATAATGACCAATCGTAATGACTAAGACTAAGACTAAGTGTAATGACTGATTGTAAAAGCTAGGCTGGATTATCAATATCAATAAATGTTACTGGTAGTCCAAATTGCTGAGCAATGATATCGCCTAATGCTTGAATACCACCACGTTCAGTTGCGTGATGACCACAAGCAAAATAATCAATCCCCAGCTCGCGCGCAAGGTGGGTGGTACGCTCGGATATTTCACCAGAAATAAAAGCATCACAACCCATCAAGGCCGCTTGCTCAATCATGTCTTGCGCGCCGCCTGTGCAAATGCCCACACGCTCGATAAGCCTATCGTTCGGTCGCTCATCATCAGTATTGGTAGCGGTTTTATAGTTGGCCGAAATATGTAAGGGTATACGCCCTAATGCCTTGGTAATTTGAGCAATAAGACTTTGAGCATTCTGTGGCTCACAAATCGCAATATTACCAACAGGGTGCGCCTCATGAGGATAAAGGGGCCCAATAATTGTCATATCGAGCAAGTCGGCAAGTTTTGCGTTGTTGCCAATAACTGGATGGGCATCTAGGGGTAAGTGATAGCCAAGCATCGATATGCCGTGCTGCATTAATTTACGGATACGTCGACCTTTCATACCCGTAATGGGCGCGGGTTCCCCTTTCCAAAAATAACCATGATGCACCACAATAGCGCCGGCGTTATCAGCAATAGCGGCATCAATTAAAGCTTCACAGGCGGTCACACCCGTAACGATACGCTGAATCGGACGTCCGCCATCTACTTGTAGACCGTTTGGCGCATAGTCTTGAAAGGCGCTAGCAGACAGATACTCGTCGCAAAAAGTGGCTAAGCTTTGCGCGGTAACAATTGTATTGGTTGGGACAGTTAAGCTATCATTGGCTGTCATCGTTTTTCCTTGTCGTGGCGTTGTATCATTATGGCGTTTCATCTTTATCATGTTTCATTTTATAGCGCCAATTTATCAATTTGATTGATTGATTTCGTTGGTCAATGTGGCGCTTGATTAATCATGACTAAAAGCAGATGCCTTTTTATAGTCATCATTTTAACATGGTGGTGTCAAAGAGTAGACAAGGCTAATAACTCAAATGGTACACGATACGTTACCAATTAAAGGCATGGGCGGGTATAATTTGCATACGTGAGTTTGCCTGATTATTAGGTTTTAATCAGTGCTTGTAATCCATATTTGTAATCCATACTTGTAATCCGTTAAGCACAGCCAGCCACTCAATAGTATCTACTTAGCACAAAGTGTCTCATCTTATTGGTCATTGCCTGTTTGTATCAAATTTATAGAGGTTTTATCTATGTCGCCAGCCCCGAACACCAACAACAAGACGTCTCTATTAAAATGGTTACCGTGGATTTTATTACTGTTAGTGCTTGCAGCGTTTATCTGGTTATTCACCAGTATGAAAACGCCGTCAGAAGCCACTTGGGAGCCACCAAGAACCTCGGCTGCTGAGCAGGCAGCGTCGGAACCTGTAGCCGATACGCCAACGCCTATTTCCTCTTATCATAATGCCGTTAGCCGTGCGTCGCAGTCAGTGGTCAACATCTATACGACACAGACCATGGCGGAGCATCCTTATATGGATGATCCTGTGTTGCGCCGCTTCTTTGAGTTCCATGGTGGACCGCCACAAGATCAAGGCCCAACCAACTTGGGCTCGGGTGTGATTGTGTCAGAAGACGGCTTTATCGTCACCAATGCGCACGTAATCGAAAAGGCAGATGAGATTACCGTTGCCTTTAATGATGGTCGTAAGAGTCGCGCTAAGCTTATCGGTACCGACCCAGACAGTGATTTGGCAGTGATTCGGGTCGACATGACTGGATTGACACCGTTAGGCTTCCGTGAAGAACCTATTAAAGTGGGAGACATTGCATTAGCGATTGGTAATCCGTTCGGTGTCGGTCAAACAGTGACGCAAGGGATTATTTCAGCAACGGGTCGTACTGGACTTGGGGTCAATAAGTTTGAAGACTTTATCCAAACCGATGCCGCTATCAATCCCGGTAACTCGGGCGGCGCACTGGTTGATGCGCGCGGTGAATTGGTTGGTATTAATACGGCTATTTACTCACGCTCTGGTGGCTCGATGGGCATTGGTTTTGCTATCCCGACCGCCCTAGTTGAGCAAGTGATGAATGCTCTGATCAAAGATGGTAAGGTCAGTCGCGGCTGGCTAGGTATTGAGATACAGTCGCAGCTTCGGGATCCGACGCAGCTTGAAACCTCGACGGGTGTAGAAGTGCTAAATGTTATCGATAAAGGTCCAGCTGCCAAGAGTGGTCTGCGCGTTGGCGATATCATCCTGACGATTGATGGCGTTGAGATGACCGATGCCAACACGCTGATTCAGTATGTCGCTCGCAAACCACCCAATACTGAGCTAAACGCCCAGATATTACGCCGTGGTAAAAATGCGCAAGTGAAGATACTGTTAGAGGAGCGTCCTGTGCAAGAGCCAGTCGAGCGCCCTGTTATTATCGAAGATGAGACCATGAATGGTCTTGGTCAACCCAACATGCAAGACGGTGGACAAGAGACGCCCATGATGTCAGAAGCCGAGCGTGACCGTATGCGTGAAGAGCTGCTAAAACTGTTTGACCAAGATGGCGTGGCTCAGTAGTTTCTTGGGTCAGAATAATTGGCGCAAGGGCTCAAAAAGATTATTAGCATAAAAAAAGCGCGTTATCTTATGTAGATAGCGCGCTTTTTATTGATCTTAACGTTTTATAAATGAGAGGTTATTTCTCGATTGGTTCGTGGTTGATATAAATCACCCCTTGCACACGGCAGCAGCAGGGTAGGATCTCATCGTCCTCAATCATCGCAAGCGGAGCAAACGGGTAATCGACCGTATGCGAGCTGGCAATGCGCTTGACTCGGCAGCTACCACAGTAGCCTTCCTTGCACTGATAATTGACCTCATGTCCGGTGCGCAGCAGTCCATCGAGTAGACTCTCATTATCATGCAAATAGAATTGTTTTTTACTGGTCATTACCCAAGTCATGATAAATCCTATGTAAAAAGCTTAAAGTCATCTAAAACTTAAAACTATTACCGCTTAAGGCTATTAAAACGCAAAACTATGACAGTCCAAAGTCATTAGAGCTCAAAATCATCAAAGTCACTGTCTGATAAGTCCGAATCAATCTGACCGACCAAGTACGAGCTGATTTCGGTTTCTTGCGGTGCGACCTGTACATTGTCAGACGACAACCACGTATTGATCCAAGGAATCGGATTTGATTTTGATTTCGGGAAAGCTGATGGCAAGCCCACCGCTTCCATACGCAAGTTGGTAATGTATTCGATATATTGGCACAGAATATCTTTATTCAGACCAATCATCGAGCCGTCTTTGAACAGATAACCTGCCCATTCTTTTTCTTGCTCAGCCGCCTTGCGGAATATCTCGATGCTTTCCTCATAGCACTCTGCGGCAATTTCGACCATCTCGGGATCGTCACGACCGTTGCGCATGAGGTTTAGCATATGCTGCGTACCAGTCAAATGCAGCGCTTCATCACGAGCGATGAGTTTAATGATTTTGGCATTACCTTCCATCAGCTTACGCTCAGCAAAGGCAAACGAGCAGGCAAACGACACATAAAAGCGAATGGCTTCTAAGACGTTGACCGCCATAATGCACAGATACATTTGCTTCTTAAGTGACTTTAAGTCGACGGTGATTTCTTTACCGTTGATATTGTGCGTACCAGCACCGTACAGGCTATACAGCTGCGAATTGCGATACAGCTCGTCATAATATTGAGCGATGTCTGAAGCACGCTCTAAAATGTGCTCGTTTTGCATAATATCGTCAAACACAATACCGGGATCGTTGACGATATTACGAATGATATGGGTATAGCTGCGTGAGTGAATGGTCTCAGAGAATGACCACGTCTCAATCCATGTCTCCAGCTCAGGAATCGATACCAGCGGCAGTAGCACGACGTTTGGGCTACGACCTTGGATAGAGTCGAGTAGGGTCTGGTATTTTAGGTTACTGATAAAGATATGCTGCTCATGCGAGGACAGATTGCCGTAGTCCATACGGTCTTTTGACACATCGACTTCTTCTGGACGCCAAAAGAATGACAGCTGCTTTTCAATCAATTGCTCAAAGATGGGGTGCTTTTGTTGGTCGTAGCGGGCAATATTGACTGGCTGACCAAAGAACATCGGCTCTTTCATGGCGTCATTTGGTGTTTGGGAAAAAATCGAATAAGTCATGGGACTGCCTTTATAAGTGATACGGTTATTAATTTATATGGATTTGACTGGGTTTGCTTGGATTGGATTACAAGTTCTCTAACGATATCTGTTCTGACGTCTGTCCATCATTCATATACGCTTTAAATATCTCGCTCAGCTCCACATCATCCAATGCTTCCAATTCATCGATTGCGCTTTTGCGCAGCGCACTCAAGCCTTCATCATCTGACAGTTGCTGTATTTCTTTCTGTGCGTCTTTTTTGGTTATTCTCTTAGCTGGTTTTTTGGGTGCTTTTGCGGTGTCTTTCTTTGGTGTTTCTAGTGTTGATACAGCGCCTTCGCTTAATTGCTGACGAACTTCCTCGATGTCTACTTCTACTTGTACGATATGCGAGCCGCCATCGTTTAGGTCTGAAAATACGTTAGGGATAAACAAACCACCGTCTTTGATGATTGCGGTATATTGCACATGACCTCCGTTTTTGGTGTTGGTTCTTTGATAGCGTTTAAAGTTCTTGATCTATTTCTTCACCTATTACATTGAGATAAGCTTGCAAATCAATAGCTGGAATAGTACCAATAGTTTGTTGAAGATAACGTGTCAATTGCATAAAAAAAGTAATTAAAGAGTTTTCAGGTCGACTAAAACGCAGTTCGTTGAACTCTCTGTTTTCATAATATCCATTTATCCGCTTAATGAAATCAAGTTCTTCAATATTTTCCTCACCATTATAATCAACAAAGAAGCTACCATAATCAACAACGCAACCTAAATCGATACCTTGAAGATTTTCTAAACTTTTAATATGCCTCTCGATTGTCTTATTATTACTGTTATCGTAGGTATTAGTAGTAGCTAGAATACCACCTAGGATTTTAGTTAGTGGTCTACGTGCAACAGGGGTTCCTGAGTTAATCATTGAGGTAGAAGTGCGTGTCAAGCGTCTAACACTTTCTATCTTCTCACCTGCATAAGTTATATAGTTTCCCGAACCTTTAACACTTCCTTTAATGTCTGGTTTTACTTCAAAAACTGCATAAACACCTTCGGCAGGAACATAATGGAAACCATTTTGTGTAAAAATAAATGGAGTAAAATAGTTATCATAAATAACTACATCGATTTGATGACTTGTGTTTCCTAGATAGTCAATGATAATTGCTTTATCTACGCTATAACGGTTAGGCAGGTAACTTCTTAACCACTCAATCCATGCATTCTCTAAAGAGTCACCTTTTGAACCAGGATGATGTATGAAAGATCTATTAGTACTTAGTTGAGCAGACATTTGCTGTTGCATGCTTGCAAACAACTCTGGTAGTGCAATCTTATTCATATAGCTCTAACCTATTGTTATTAAGAACAAAGAAATTAAAATCTTTTAGGCTATCGTTAGTAATACTCAAAATGAGTAAAATGGGATTGGAAATACTAACACCTTGATCCTTCTTAATGTTTATCATTGCGCTTAAATCTGTTGAGCTATACCATGCTTCGCCATTTGGATGAGTATGCCACTCACCAATATAGTAGAGTCCTTTGTCTATAAATAATTTTTTAAACTCGGATTTCAGATAGTTAGACTCTCTAGTAAACTCAATTCGACTACTCTTAAAAATCTCTGCTGTGATTGATTGTTCAATATACAAGGTTTTAAAATCATCAGAATATTTGCCAATTAAAAAGCCACCATACTCTTTAGGGTAGTGTCCACAGCTTGACTGATAAATACTTTTTAACAAGCTATCTTCGACTACTAATTTTAAATTCTTGTAGTGTTTGGTAATAGTCAAAACTTACTCACTTTCAAAGACTCATAATTATTATCTTGATTAATTACAAAGCTATTCAGCTGTTTGTTACTAACCATGATATTGATATGTTTTAGAGAAAATTGTACAAGGGTAGAGATATCATTATAAGAAGCTTTAAAAGTTGGACTCCAACAACCTATAGGATTGTATAAATCTTCAACGTCATTTTTTAAAATATTATCAAACTGATGTCTAACGAATTTATAAGTATTTGGTGATACGCCACAAACTAGTGATTCAGCATGATTAGTGATAGACAAATTAATGATATCAGCTGTGACATTGAGATTATCCAAAATATACATCAAGTCATCGTCAGTGGAACAATCAAAAATGTAATCATAATTTGAGAATATAGTTTCAATACCAGCTGCAAGCTCTCTAGCGTACGCTTCAATCTTGATATATTGAGTTAAAGAGCCTTGAATGATATCTACATCAATAAAAGGTGATATGTTATAAAGTAGAGAGCGTAGCTCATCTACCTTATTGGCATAAGAATATATAAACTCATATTCTGAACGACAAACATTCTCAGGTTTTTTGATATCATAATCAGCTAATGATATGTATCTACAGCCACATCTTGTTAGAGTTTTAGCAACATTACTTCCTACCGCACCTACACCAATAATTAATATTTTTGAATCAGTTAACCTATCATTAAATGAGCCACGACCAAAAAAATATGAGTAAGAGGAGTTGTTGGTTATTGCCCATGTAATACTCTTGTTTCTTAGTTTGTAAGTATGCTTACCATTTATATCAGTTGATCCTTCAAAGATATTTTCATTAATATTAATCAAAGCTACTTGCCAATGTATAGTTCTATCTTTTGTATGAAAACCTATAAATAAAGGTATTGGTAATTTGGGATTATATTTGCTTCTTACACTAATCACATATCTAGAGAGATACTTTAGAAAATCTTGGCTAATTAGATTTGCGAAACTTTTCCAGTTATCAAAAGAAAATCGCTGATTAACAGCTGGAGCATCTTCAATAAAGACATACAGTCCTTGCTCACTCTGATTAGCACTCATGTAGTGAGAGTTCCAATCACAATTTTTGACCGTAAAACTTGAATGGTCAATAAAACTTTGAGCTAAATAATTATTTATGCGATTTTGACAGTATGGAGATTCAATTAATAGTTTGAGAGAAACTGTACCAAATTCCCCTTTCTTGAAACTTTCTTTTACATCAGTAAACTGATAAGAGTAATGGCTATCTTCGAAAGGACCGTTATTGACGATTAGATGCTCATAATGACTATCTTTTTCTTCTTTAACTATATACTTAGTAACCCAACTTTTAATTGCATCAAAGTCCTGTATTAACTTCTGTCTGAAATCAACACAATGTTGATTATGGAAGCATACAGAGCCATCACTCATTACATGACTATATTTAATTAGATTAATATTTTTGAAAATTATTGTCTCAGAACCACTAAACTTAAATGGATATTGAGAATGGATTGTTACTTCAAAAGTTATTTCCTCATCGAGACCTTCGAAATTAAAAGCTATGCTAAAACTTACAAAATCTTTATCGAAGTTAAGATTTTGTAAGTTGGATACATAGCTTATGCTACTAATAGCATCTCGTAGTTCTTCTTCAGAGAATCTCATGTCTAACCAAAACGCTGTTTAGATGAAGGAGTAGAAACTGGAGTAGCTCCAGCAACACCATAGCTCAAACCATTATTACTAGCTTCTTCAGAAAATTCTTTATTTTTCTCAAAATAGTATTCAATTTGTTTTTCGTTGTTCTCAATATTGGTTAGCATCAATTCAAAATCACTTCTTAGTGAGCTTTTTTGGTATGGTTCTAATGTACTCATTAAATTATTGTTGCTGTTACCCGGGTCAGGCAGTTTAAATGTAGAACTTTCAATATTATCTACAATATATTGGAGAACAGTCTTAAATTGTTCCCATAAATTACCTGTAGGTAAGGTACTGTTATAAGCTTTGATAACTAAAAGTTCAAAGAAAAATGACTTATACTTTTTAGATCTTTGAAATTTCCAGATCTTTAGCAATCTAATAATTTTTCGTTCATTGTCCTTACCACTTATATGATTAATTTGACTTTGAATATTAGTTTTTAAATACCCAGTCTCTGATGGATCTAAGGAGTTGATATGAAGGTTTAGGTTTCTTGTTTCGGTATAGCCATCTACTCGTGTTTCTCGAGCAGGTACAATATCTATATCAATACCATCTTCTTCAAAGGCTAATCCAATAGAAACACCTTGCTTTCGAACAGTAGTTCTATCATTAAATTTATCATTTAACTTGTCATAAATATCACTGAACATATCTTCTAATGTATTGAAGCTTTTATATTTAAAAGGTACAACTGCATCTAAGTCAAACTTTGTATTAACAGCAGTATGTTTACTATAAGATCCTGAATCAAAAGGACTATAAATTCTGCTACCGTATTCGGCATTTAAGAAATCTTTAATTTCATTACGTCTATCTCTATATTTATCAAAGACATCTTTTATGTGCTTCATCTTATGTGTTTCAAGTACTTCTTGTAGGTGGTTACTTTTATAGTCAGCCATTATCTTAGTCCTTTAAATAGTGTTTACAAATCCATTTCAATACATTAATACTGGATAGCGAGCTTAACCCGAAAGCCAAACCCGCCATCTATCAATACTTTAGATCTTACAAGCACCGCCAGCACAATCATCTTCCATATCCGCTTGGGCATCGTTCGCACCATCACGAGTGTTATGGTAGTACAACGTCTTCACGCCAAGCTTATAAGCGTTGAGCAGATCTTTAAGCAATATCTTCATCGGTACACGGCCACCTTCATAACGAACCGGATCGTAGTTAGTATTGGCAGAGATGCTTTGATCGACGAACTTTTGCATGATAGCGACGAGCTTTAAATAACCGTCATTGTTCGGCATTTGCCATAGTAGCTCGTACTGATCTTTTAGCTTGTCAATCTCAGGCACGACTTGCTTGAGGATACCGTCCTTTGACGCTTTGATAGAGACCAGACCGCGTGGTGGCTCGATACCATTGGTCGCGTTGGCAATCTGACTAGAAGTCTCAGACGGCATCAAGGCGGTTAGGGTAGAGTTGCGCAGACCGTGAGTGGTGATTTCAGTGCGTAGCGTTTCCCAATCGAGATGTAGCGGCTCTTGGCAGATTTTATCCAAGTCGGCTTTGTACGTATCAATCGGCAAGATACCTTGTGAGTAAGTTGTCTCATTGAACGCAGGGCACGCGCCTTGCTCTTTTGCCAATTTGTTTGACGCTTTCAAGAGATAGAATTGCAAGGCTTCAAACGTTTGATGGGTCAGACCAAGCGCGCTGTCGTCTGAATAGCGCACTCCATTCTTGGCAAGGTAATACGCATAGTTAATCACGCCCACACCGAGCGTACGACGACGCATGCTGCCGTTTTGCGCAGCTTTCACCGGATAGTCTTGATAGTCGAGCAGGGCATCAAGCGCACGGACGATGAGTTCTGCTGGCTCTTCGATGTCGCTGACGTTATCGACTTTACCCAAGTTGACCGCTGATAGCGTACAAAGGGCGATTTCCCCTTCTTCATCATTGATGTTATCTAGTGGCTTAGTCGGTAGCGCGATTTCCATACATAGGTTTGACTGGCGAATCGGGGCAACCGTCGCGTCAAATGGGCTATGGGTGTTGCAATGATCGACGTTTTGGATATAGATACGACCCGTACTAGCACGCTCTTGCATCATTAGGCTGAACAAATCAGCAGCTGGGATTTGACGGCTGCGTACGTTAGGATCATTTTCGTACTTGGTATACAATTCTTCGAACTTGTCTTGATCTTCAAAGAACGCATCATACAAGCCAGGAGTATCGCCTGGAGAGAATAGCGAGATGTCTTGGCCTTTGATGAGGCGCGTGTACATTGTTTTGTTTAACTGTACGCCGTAGTCCATATGACGGACACGGTTGTCTTCGACGCCGCGGTTGTTTTTCAGTACCAGTAATGACTCCACTTCTAAATGCCATAGTGGATAAAATAGAGTCGCTGCACCGCCACGGACGCCGCCCTGTGAGCAGCATTTCACCGCTGTTTGGAACAGTTTGTAGAATGGGATACAGCCAGTATGCTGTGCTTCACCGCCACGGATCGGGCTACCAAGGGCACGGATACGACCTGCGTTGATGCCGATACCAGCACGCTGTGATACATAGCGTACGATGGCACTAGTGGTCGCGTTGATTGAGTCTAGGCTATCACCACATTCGATCAGTACGCACGAGCTAAACTGGCGCGATGGGGTACGCACACCTGACATGATAGGCGTCGGTAGTGAGATTTTGAATTCTGAGGTCGCATCATAGAAGCGCTTCACATAGTTCATACGCTCTGATTTTTCGTAACGGCTAAACAAGCACATACCGACCAGCATGTACAAGAACTGCGGGCTTTCATAGACAGTCTTGCTCACACGATCCTGTACTAGGTATTTCCCCGCCATTTGCTCAACCGCCGCATAAGCAAGATTCATATCGCGCCAGTGATCCAGATACTCTTCTAACTCGTCAAATTCAGCACGGCTATAGTCAGCTAGGATGTGCTGATCGTATTTGCCAGCATCAGTCAAAGTTTTAACATGGTCATATAGGTGCGGCGGGGTGAATTTGTTATAAGCAATCTTACGTAGATGGAAGATGGCCAAACGCGCAGCCAGATATTGATAATCAGGCGTGGTTTCAGAGATTAGGTCAGCGGCAGACTTGATGATGGTCTCGTGAATATCACGAGTTTTGATACCTTCATAAAACTGAATGTGCGACTTTAGCTCTACTTGTGACACAGACACGTTATCCAAATCGTCCGCTGCCCAGGCAATAACCTTGTGAATTTTGTCTAAATCAATAGGCTCTAAACGTCCGTCACGTTTGGTCACTTGGATTTTGTCGATATGTGTCATGCTAGCCTCTTAGATGATTGCTTATATTATTCGCTAAGCGGTTAAGTCCGCGAAACGTTTATTATTAAATTAATAATCAAACTACTAATAATCAATAGCTTAGCGGTGCTTTTTTATGGCAAAAGCATCCAGCTGCTCGAAATAATGATAAAAATCATTGAGCACTACATGTAGCGTATTTATTAGTAGGTAGGCACAATATAGCGGGAAAATTTTGAAAATACTATATTGATTTTAGTAGCAAACTATGTTGCTAAGGGGTGAAAGCGCGTCCAAATTTTGGCAAAGGACGACGGGGCAAGGGTTAGGTGCGAATGACACAAATAATAAATTTTTTGTAAAAATGGATGGTCGTTTGCTTTTTATTATTTGCTAAAGGGTCGAGTGATAGTTGTGGTCATCACCGTAATAATTCGGATGCAGATTGTACCGCAGACAACAAAAAATCGCCACCCATATGAGTGACGATTTAGACCTAAAAAGGGTTGTTTTTTTCTAAACACCCATTCCCTGTTTATACAACCAAGCGTACCGTTTTGGCATCGTCTAGTGAGGCATAAAGCGTATTTACTTGTTCAACAGTGGTTAAGTACAGATTGGCACGTACCGAATGAAAACGTCCTGTTTTTGACGGTTTGACTTCCATAGACGCCAAATCAAACTCTGGGAACTGGCTACCGAGGATGAGCTTCACTTCATTCAGCAAATTCTCATGCTCGCCTTCATGACCGATGATGCTCAGTGGGTAGTTCATTGGGAACTCCCAAAGCTCAGGATTTTGCACGTCGGTTTTTTTGCCTTTCAAAATACCGTCATTGGCGACTAACTCGGTCACTTTGACGTCTCTTTTTGGGTTGTTGTTATCGCTCATCATCGTATCCTTATCGTTATTTGAGAATGTCGCTTACATACTGGCTATTTATAATGGCACTTGACCCATTATTCAAGGGCACTGATACGTATTGAAGCAAATTAGTAGCGCTGAAAAAGAGCACTGCTATTGTTAAAATAAGCTAGCAATACCATAAATGACTATCTTGTAGACACAAAAAAGCTGAGTCATGCTCAGCTTTTTTGATTTGATTTTAAGAATGCTTATATCGTGTTCAGCATTTTGTACCTAGATAAATTAGTCATTTTCAAGGAAAGAGCGTAGGTGCTCTGAACGTGATGGATGACGCAATTTACGTAGGGCTTTTGCTTCAATCTGACGAATACGCTCACGCGTCACATCGAACTGCTTACCAACTTCTTCTAACGTATGATCCGTTGGCATATCGATACCGAAACGCATTTTTAGGACACGTGCTTCACGCTCAGTCAGATTACCCAATACGTCACGAGTGGCTTCACGCAGACCAGCCGCGGTTGCATCATCAACAGGACTTGAAATCGTACCATCTTCGATGAAATCGCCTAGATGTGAGTCTTCGTCATCACCGATAGGCGTCTCCATAGAGATAGGCTCTTTGGCGATTTTTAGCACTTTACGGACTTTGACTTCGTCCATCTCTAAGCGTTCGCCTAATTCCTCAGGTGTCGGCTCGCGTCCCATCTCTTGTAATAGCTGACGTGAAACACGGTTAATTTTATTAATCGTCTCAATCATATGCACAGGGATACGAATGGTACGCGCCTGATCCGCGATAGAGCGGGTAATCGCCTGACGAATCCACCAAGTGGCATAGGTCGAGAACTTATAACCACGGCGGTATTCAAACTTATCGACCGCTTTCATCAGACCGATATTACCTTCTTGGATTAAATCCAAGAACTGTAGACCACGGTTGGTATATTTCTTAGCGATAGAGATAACCAGACGCAAGTTAGCTTCGACCATCTCTTTTTTGGCGCGGCGAGCTTTGGCTTCACCGACTGCCATACGACGGGCGACGTCTTTCATATCGTGGATTTTCATGTCGAGCTGCTGCTCGTAATCACGAATTTTACGCTGTAGCAAAATCACGTCATCGGTGACTTTTTCTAGCGTACCAGCAAAAGCGGGCTTGCCTTTTAGGCGCTCAATGAGCCAATCAACGTTGGTTTCGTTACTAGGGAAGGTCTTGCGGAACTCATCACGCGGCATACGACCACGGCGAATCACCAAACGCATGATTTGACGTTCTTGCTTACGCACATCATCATACACGTCATGCATGATAGCCATGACTTGGTCTGACAAGCGATTGTTGAGCTTGAGCATCATAAAGCGTTCTGCCAATTGTGCATAGGCTTCGTCGGCTTGTGCGCTACCACGACCATAGTCGAGCAAGGCCTGTTTTGCTTTAATAAATAGGTTTTCGATCTCTTCTAGACGCAAGCGTACTTCTTCTGGATCGATGCCGCCCGTTTCTTCTTCCTCTTCCTCAGCGTCATCAATATCATCAGCGTCGTCATCATCGAGATCGTCTTTCGCATTGGCTTTTGGCTTGATAACAGGCGGATTTTCTTTTTCTTCTTTGATGCGCTCGCGCTCTTCTTTCGCCGCTTCTTTGGCTTCTTGAGCCGCTATTTTGTCTTCTTCGGTCTCAGGATCCAAAAAGCCGGTGATGACATCAGAGAGTTTTTTGTCGCCATCTTGCACTTTTTGATATTCATCAAGGACGAATTGTACCGTGCCCGGCCAGTATGACATCGCATGCTGGACGTCACGAATACCTTCTTCGATACGCTTGGCAATAGCAATCTCGCCTTCACGGGTTAAGAGGTCAACCGTACCCATCTCACGCATATACATACGCACAGGGTCAGTGGTGCGACCAGGCTCTGTCTCAACAGAGGCCAAGACGGCCGCTGCCTCATCCGCTGCCATGTCATCATCACTTGAATCATCGTTCATCAAGATGTCATCGGCATCTGGGGCAGACTCAAAGATTTTAATGCCAACGTCGGTCAGCATTTGCACGATGTCTTCGATCTGGTCACTTTCGGTAATAGAGTCGGGTAGTTGGTCATTCACCTCGGCATAGGTAAGATACCCTTGCTCTTTACCCATTTGGATTAAGGTGGCCAGTTGAGAGGTGGACTTAGAAACTGACTTATCGTTCATAAATACTCGCTTACTTGCATCGGACATTTTTATAGGGTGACTCGCTAGCGCTCGCTCGGTGCGTTGATCTAATCAATCGATTAATCAAAATAAGGCGTAGGGACAGTCAACAATATCAAAAATGAGTGGATATGAATAAAGGCTCAAAACACTACAATAACGGAGCTAAAAAACTGTTAAAAATATATCAAAAATAATAATTGTTAAAAGTAATACTAAAAATTTGTGCTTAACGATGCACGCTTATAGTCATTTCGTAAGCCATGCTATAAATAGTTAGCGACACAGTTTAACACAGACCAGTGTAGTCAAGCACGAGGTAGTGCATGCTCTCTATCATATTTACTCATTATTTTCGATTCGTATAATGGTTTATTGTTCGTATAATGAATGATAAAGATGGCTTGAGCGATTGGCCATAATCACTAGTAGTGGGGGCAACCACCATACTTTTAAAGGGCTGCCAATTTATAAACCAAAAATAACATCAGATATTAAGACTGCACGGTGACCATCTGCGCCGATTGTTCGGCTTGCTGAGCACGTAGCCAATCGTTCAATAGCTGTGTCTGCTTACGGACAATCGCCAGCTTAATATGATCGGGGTTTTTTATCAGCTCTTGTATCTTTTTCTTCATATTGCGTTCGAGAAGCTGACTGACCAAGTTTTCAATCAGCTCATCAAGGCTCAAAATATTTCTTGTCGTTAGGGTTTTATAAAAGCCGCCCCAGTTACGACTCAGCATCTCTTGGGTAATCGGTTTGACGTTCGACAGGATAAAGTGCGCAGCGGCGTTGGCGTCCTGCGGTAAATAATTGAGGCAGCGCTTGATAGTGCTGACGATATCGAGCAGGGCATCATCTTGCAAGTCTTCCCAAGCAAGTGCACGCAAGATATCAGGCGAGGCTTTTTCCTTGATATGAGCTGGCAGGTTGATGCGGTTGATACCGGCCTGTTGCCAGATCGACTCAATAGGATCTTCAAGCAGTGCACGCGGCTGGAATAAAAAACAAAGCTGCAATTGCTGGCTGATGGTCATATCACCATCGAAATCTAGCAGCGCGTCCCTTGCTTCTTTGTTTTGGCTACGCTTACCACCTAGCTTTTGATAGATATCATTATTTAGTAGGTAACGAAAGCTACTGCCTTTGGGAAGCGCCATGGTTAGTGAACGTACCTGTGACATCAGTTTGGCTTTGCCTTCTACCAAGGTCAAATCATAGCGCTCGCTTAAGTAGGCAAAAATATACTGTGACAGCGGCATGGCATTTTTGATTTGCTCTCGCATAGCGTCACCGCCTTGACTCTTGATAAAGGTGTCAGGGTCATGATTGTTGGGCAGTGTCAAAAACCGTAGCTCTTTATCATCAGCCAGTACAGGCAGAGCAACTTCTAGCGTTCGCCAAGCCGCTTTTTGTCCTGCACTATCACCATCGAAGCTTAATGTCAGGGTAGGATTTAGCGTTAATAATCGCGAGATTTGACTCTCATTAATCGCCGTACCCATAGAGGCAATCGCGCCATAGATACCGGATTGGTAAAGGGCAATTACATCCATATAACCTTCGACCACCAGCCAACTATCCGCACGTTGCTGGCGTGATTCATAATAGCCGTACAGCACATGCTGCTTATGAAAAACGGGCGAGTCAGAGGAGTTGATATATTTTGGCTTCACGTCATCATCGAGCGCGCGACCACCAAAGCCAATGGTGCGACCTTGATTGTCACGAATCGGAAAAATCACCCGATCGCGAAGCAAGTCGTAATCGCGCCCAGATTCTGATTGGCGCACTAAACCAAGCGCTTTTAGACCTTCAATATCTTGCGGGAATTGATGCTCAAGATGCTGCCAACCGAAGGGTGCATAACCGAGACCAAAAGTCTCAAAGATATCTTCAGTAATGCCACGCGATAAGAAATAATGCTTGGCATGCGGATGGATAGTGAGGTTGTGTTGATAGAATTGCTGAATTTGTTCCAGTAAATCGTATAGATTGCCGTCTTTATCTGAGACACTATTGTCACTATGTGAGCCTGCGCCAGCATTGGTATCGGTCAACCATGCAGGTGGAGCGCCATTGTTAGTTGCATCTTGATAGTCGGCAGGATAAGAATCCATTGGATAAGGCGCTGAATCGTAAGCGTCTAGCGGTGGATAGCTGTCGTAGCTGTTTTCATAGTTATGATCGTAGCTACTATCATGATTATTATGGTCATTATAAGTGGGCTGATCTGTATAGTTTTTCTGCTGAGAATCGGTTGCTATGCTTGCTGGTAATTGGTTATCCACTGCTGGCTGAAATTTTGCAGTTTCAGCAGCGGGTGCACGCGAGGCGGGTTTTATAGCAGCTTGTTTTTTAGTACGCTGATAACTAACGTTTTGCTGTTCTTCTTTTGGGACTTCGATGCCCGTTTGTTTTGACAGCTCATTGACCGCTTCGATGAACGTTAGGTTTTCATAATCACGTAAAAAACTGATGGCATTGCCACCGACACTACAACCAAAGCAGTGATAGATATTTTTTTGTGGATTGACGTAAAAAGACGGTGATTTTTCACCATGAAACGGGCAACAGCCTTTAAACTCACTACCAGCACGTTTGAGCGTCGTGTGACGCCCAATAATACTGATTAAGTCAGCTTGGCTATTTAATTGTTCGAGAATATGGTTTGGGATACTCATAAGGACAAATATTTTACCACAAGGTCTACATACAATTCATAAATAGGGCTACCAATACCTAAAATAGTTTCAAATAGATGAGAAACCGTTAGTATAATTCGTTTGATTTCTCAATAAAATATCACTGTAGTCTGTTATGACTTTTAAGCCCTTTGTAAATGTATACTGGCATTTCGATTAAGCCAAGTTACTGATAATTTGTCATTAAACTCGGTGAAATATTGTTACGGAATTGTGTTAGTGTATTCGTTTGAATGCTTCCTCACTGCAATGAAGATTCATTTTAATAGGGAAGTTATTAAGAAAACGGTATGAGTTCAATGAGCCATGGAGTGCGCGTACTTCACGAAGGTTTGCGTAAAAAAGCCATGTCTATTAATTCTGCTGGAGGTAGAGAGCAGTCAAATAATCGGCTCCGCTGACGAAACGAACGAGAGCTACACCATATCACTCTAGGCAAACATCTGGACGACAGCTGAGGTGGCGATAGTCGCACCCAAATAGCCATGAAAACACCAACCGTAATAGGATTTTATTATGAACGTCCGTAAAGCCACAGTAGCAGCAGGAATGGTCACAACCTACCTGATGCTGACAGCGTGTACAACAATGCAATCTGCGCCGCAAGCAGTACAATCCACGCCGGAAAAAGCCAAAAACGTCATTATGATCATTGGCGACGGTATGGGGCCACAACAAGTTGGTCTACTATTGGCGTACGCCAAGCAAGCGCCAAACTCGGTAATCACCGACGGCACAACAGCCTTTGACCGGATCGCTGCTAACGGCCGTATGGGTATTTCCATGACCCACGCCAACAACAACCTAGTGGTCGATTCTGCCGCTTCCGCTACACAACTGGCAACCGGTAAGCTAGCTGGTGCTGAGATGGTTGGCACGGATAAAGACGGTAACAGCGCAGAAAGTATACTGGAAAAGGCCAAAAAACTAGGCAAATCCACCGGGCTGGTGTCCGATACCCGCATTACCCATGCAACCCCAGCTGGCTTTGCCGCGCACCAGAGCCATCGCAGCTTAGAAAATGAAATTGCTGAAGACCTGCTGAACAATAACGTAGATGTCATGTTGTCCGGTGGTCTGCGTTACTGGATTCCTGAGTCCGTCAATGATGAGCAATCAGCTGTCCGCCAAGAATTGGAAGTGCTGTCCGAAGGTAGCGTCGTTATTAAATCCAAGCGTAAAGACAACCGAAACTTGATCGCTGAAGCACAGCAGAAGAACTATGATTTAGCGTTCAACCGCTCACAGATGGAAAAGGCCGACGGTAAAATACTTGGCTTATTTGCTTATTCATCGTTGCCAAACGGTATTACCGAGCACCAAACTAAGAATGACCCCGCCCGCACCATACCAACGCTAAAAGAAATGTCAGAAAAAGCGATTAATTCGTTGTCCAAAAACGACGAAGGATTTTTCCTGATGATTGAAGCTGGGCAAATAGATTGGGCAGGGCACTGCAACGACACTGGCACTATGCTGCACGAAATGCTGCGGTTGAACGAAACACTTAATTATGTATTGGATTGGGCAGAAGGCCGTGACGATACCCTGATTGTGGTAACCGCTGATCACGAGACAGGTGGCTTTGGCTTCAGCTATTCTGCTAATGATCTACCCCACGGACGTGACCTACCAGGCAACGTTTTCAAAGAGCAACAGTTCCAACCGCTCTTCAACTTCGGCGACGTAGCGACCCTCGATACACTCTACGAGCAAAAATCCTCCTACGGCGACATATTTTACAGCCAGTTCGATGCACTAGAAGCAGACCAGCAAACACCTGCCAGCTTAGCTCGCATTGTAAATTCTGAAACTGGCTTTGACATTACAGAAGCTCAAGCTGCGCGCGTACTCGCAACCGAGGACAATCCTCTTTACACCGAAGGCCATCCTTATCTAAGCACCAAAACCGTTCCAAAAATGGACGTTAACGGTGCCTTTTTCGCTTACCAAACTGACGACAATCGTCAAAACCTGCTGGCTCGCGAAGTGGCTGAACAGCAAAACGTAGTCTGGGCCACCGGCACCCATACCAATACACCGGTACTGGTATTTACCCAAGGCCCGGGAGATACTACCGTACCCTTTGGCAAAGTACTGCATCACACAGAAGTAGGTCAACACGCTATGGAAGCACTAGAAGACTAATACATTAATACCTGCCTAAATATTTGACTGGCCCTCGATAATTATCGGGGGCCGGTCTACTTTTAAAAGGCAATGGCGTTAAATAATGAGGGGCTTAATTCTGCTACGTTTATGGTGAGTTGTTAGAGAAGGGTGGTTTGCGAAGGCATAAGCAGTTTTCCCGTAACTGCAAACTCGGGTGTGTTACAGTAGCATTGATACTAATGATGAACAATTATCGATATTAAAAACATAAAATCTATAAAGATATTGTTCAGTATCAGTATGAACAAAAAAAGGCCAACTATCAGTTGGCCTTTTTAAATAACTACAGATTAGCTATATCACTTCAGTGTAAGGCTATGAACGCTAACTATTCAGCTTCTTCTATGACTATATCATTGTCCATTGGTGTTAGACGAATACTATCGCTATTATTCTCATCAGATAGCGTGGTACGGCGCGTTGGGTTGATGTTCTGCGGATCAACATTCGCTTCTCTAGCGGTAGAGCCAGTGCTGGCTTGGTTGGTAACGCGTTCAGAGGACGCCTCAGGCAGACCTAAGCCGACATTGATACCACCAATACGGTTCGTTGGAGGGGTATTTAGTGGTGCATTAGCGTTAGCAGCATTGGCGTTAGTTGCATTGTCATTTGGCAATCGCAACTGATTGGCGTTACGAACGACTTGGGTTTTGGTTGCGCCAGTGTAGTTACCTTGAGAGACTGAGCTGTCTTTGATACCCGAACGGCCAAGCTTACCAAAGGTCAGCTTGTTAAACCAAGTGCGGTCACGCTTGGTATTGAGCTTGACGCGTCCATCACTGGTTAGCCAATTTGGATAGTTGATTTGTAATAGGGTTTTGTACTCTTTGGCCAAGTCGGTTAGCCCTAGCTTTTCATGGCTGTAGGCGAGAATGGCGATGGCTTCGGGTACAGACTCGCTCAGTGGATAGTATTGAAAGACCCATTTGGCACGGTTGATAGCCGCGACATAAGCTTCACGCTCAATATACCAACTGGCCGCACTCAGCTCACTTTCAGCAAACTGATTGTAAATAAAGGTCATACGCTGTGCAGCATCTGGCGTATAAGGGCTATTGGGGTACTTATTAATAAGCTCTTGAAAGTTGGCAAAGGCGATACGCAGATAGGCAGTATCACGCTCAGCTTGATTCAGCTTAAACAATTTAAGGCCTTCAGATGAGCCCTGCATATTGGCCACACCGCGCACGTAATAGGCGTAGCTGACTTGCGGATTAGAAGGGTAGAGACCAATAAACTGATCAGCGCTGGCTGCTGCCAACTCAAACTTACCGCTTTCATATTGGGCATACATCATATCGAGCAGCGCTTGTTCAGCATACTGTCCGGTAGGATAAAAAGTACGCAGATTGGTCAAGTCTTCAATCGCTTGGGTATAACGAGCTTTGTCAATCTGAGCGATGGCATCGTTATAGTAGCCTTGCTCTGACTTCTCGGCGGTTTCGACTGCATCGACGTTTTTATTGGTCAGGTTCTTAAAAGTCTGACAACCCACCAAGTTGACACTTAGCGCAAGCAGGGTGATTGAGGACAGTTTGATAAACGTATTGCCAACAGCGTGCATACTTCTTCTCCGACACAAGACGCATAATAGCAGCGGCGCTATCATGCTATATATAAGGTTAATAATAAAAACGATGCGTAACGCACCAGTTAACGGTTTATTATTGAGTATGCTAATAGGTAAGCCGACTCGTAATCAACATAATTTTTATCAAATACAGTTTTTGCAATGGCTTATTTAATAGTACCAGTTTAAAAGTACATTTTTAAAAATACCGTGCCATAGCATACAGCAAAATAGAGCTTACTTTATAGAATAACCGCGGCTTCGTCTATTTTTTCGTTATCTATTTTGCTGTTCATCTATCTAGAGCGCTTTGAATGGCAGAAGGCCTTCCGTATTTATCTTAGTGTATTCAAGGCCCTACCAGCGGATATATCCTGAACATCTCTGTCTATTACGTTTCAGCTTTGCAGTTTAGCATGAGCCGTCGCAACGAGCGATATCGAATGGCGCTGACATCGACAAATATACAGTAAATTACAGCAACGTCATATTTTAGAGAGTTAATTGTCGATGATTTAGCGATCAAATGATAGGGATAAAATGACAGATAACGCGCAGCTTCTATAGGGCTTGAGCACTTGGCATGCTACACTATGGCACTACTGCCGCTGATTTCTTGACCAAGATAGGTTTTGATGGTCAATGCGAGGCGTTGTTTTTGTTATAGCGCACTATATTTGCCTATAAATTTTTCTTATAAAGTGGTTTATTATAAGTGCTTTATTACTATAAGAAGTGCATTGCTATAACTACTTTATAAAATCATGTCAGGCATTTTTATGTCTAAATCTGTTATGAATAATAATACTATGACCACCCATTTACCACCGAATCAATCGCTAGATACTGATTTATCAGCGCAAGAGCCTTCCATGTCAAATAAAGTTTTAAAAAATAACGAATCATCAGATGCTAAGCCGCTAGAAACTGATGACCGCATAAACGCAGAGACGGTATCCGATGGTTTCATCGCAGACGATACCCTGTCACAAGCGTCAGAAGGTACTGTTTCAGAAGGCAGTGTCTCAAAAGATAGTGATAGACTCGATGACGAGATGATTGAGGACTATGAAACGGATGAGGCTGACGAAGGTATTGATGACAGTGACGACGATGATGATGCTGATTATGAAGCGTCGACTGCAGGGCAAGCGGTACCCGTCGTTATCGATGTAACCTATGCCGTCACCGAAGAACAAGCAGGTCTCCGTATCGATAAATTGGCATCACTGGTGTTTACCGACTTTTCGCGTGCGCAGTTGCAAGGCTGGATCAGCGACGGCAGCTTACTCTATAACGATAGCGTGCAAAAGCCCAAGATTCGGGTCAAAGCGGGCGATGTGATACATCTGTCAACGACGCTGCAGCCGCATGGGGAAGATCAACCAGAAGATATCGATATCGATGTGGTCTATGAAGACGATGATGTCTTGGTGATTAATAAGCCCGTCGGTATGGTGGTTCATCCTGGTGCTGGCAATCAGACAGGTACTTTGGTCAATGCTTTGCTGTATCACTATCCGCAGCAGCATCATCTTCCGCGTGCCGGTCTGGTGCATCGTATTGACAAAGACACTTCTGGATTGTTGCTTATTGGCAAGACCAAACCTGCGCAATTGGCATTGATGGAGCAACTGAAAGACAAGTCTGTCTATCGTCATTACCAGTGTGTCGTCGCTGGCGATGCGGCAAGTCTGCTGCGTCATCGTCGTATTGATGCGCCCATTGGTCGCCATCGCAATCAGCGTACCAAAATGACGGTCATGACTGCTGGTCGCGAAGCGGTCACGCATTTGTTAAATGTGACGGCTCTTAATGACAATTACTGTCTGCTAGATGTGGGTCTTGAGACGGGTCGTACCCACCAGATTCGCGTGCATTTGAGTCATATTACCTATCCGATCGTCGGCGATCGCGTCTATGGTGGTCGTCGTCAACTGCGGGCAGGTCTCACAGAGGCGCAGCGTCAAGCGATTACTAACTTCCCAAGACAGGCATTGCATGCTTATACTTTGGGTTTTGTTCATCCAACGACGGGCGAAGATATCGAAGTCACTACGCCAATCCCTGAAGACATGCAGCAGTTGATGGCTGTGTTAGGTGATGGTTACGATCCTGAATAAATGCTTTTGACTAATTGGCCTTAAGTACGTATTTCTGTGACGAGAGAGATGGTAGAGACGCCATGAAAAGTAAGCTTCCTATGACATTGCTAGCACAACTAGACGATGTGGCGGTTTTTCAGACCGCCGCACTTGCCAATGGTAATAAATGTGCAGCTGATACAAACAGTCAGCAAATGCATGAGCTAGGGCAGGCGAGCTATGGCGCGCTTAATTTGGGCTTGCATGTAAACGATGATGCGGCAAAGGTTTTAGACAATCGCATGCGTCTCTTGACGGCGATTAATGAGAAATTGAACAGCTTGCCATCAACGAGTGCGCAAAATGCTCCTATAAAAAGATTGCATTGGGTCAATCAAGTACATGGCAATGATATTCATCATATCGACGCCACTGCCTTAAGTATGCAACCGCTAGCGGCTGATGCTATGCTGAGTCAGCAGCAGGGTGTTGGTTTAGCGATAATGACTGCCGACTGCGTGCCTATTGTTTTATATCAACCTGCAAGTGGTAAAATTGCCGCCATTCACGCAGGTTGGCAAGGGCTGGCTTGTGGCGTCATCCAAGCAACTGCTGAGCGCTTTACCGACTCAGGGCAAATTATGGCATGGATTGGCGTCTGTATTAGCCAGCAGAATTATGAAGTGGGTAGTCAAGTCCGCGATAAGCTACTGGCAGGTTGCGTAGACAGTCAGTTATTAACGTCAGCAAATATCGAGCGCTTCGATGCGCGCTACGTGATGAATTCTGCAAACCAAACCGGTGATGATAGCCATATTGATACTAGTAAAAATTCGGATGTTAATCCTCAGCGCTTACATAAGACCGTTGATAAACTCGCAAATTATGCCAAAGTAAATGCGGATAAAATTAAGCTAAACTTACCAAGACTTGCCGCTGACCAATTAACTGCTGCTGGTATGACGTTATGTAATGAGTCTGCTATAGGCTGTAGTTACGGCGATGACCGTTATTACTCTTATCGGCGTCAGACGCATTTGCAGCAACCAGCGACGGGACGGATGGCGCTAGTGATTGTGCGCCGTGCTTCCACCCAGTCAGATACTGAGTTGGTATGAATTTGCTAGTCGCTGATCAATACTAAGTACGCTTGAGCCATTTTATTTCTATTTAATTATTTATAGCCATTATTAGAGTTTATATGAATACATCTGCCACAGCATCTTCAACCTCCATAGCGACTGATGACGCAACGAGCGTATCGATTGCCGTCATTTATCATAGCAATTATGGTCATACCAAGCGTGTGGCCGAAGCGATCGTTATGGGTGCGCGCCAACAATTACCAGAAGCTCAGGCAAGAGCCGTCGATGTTCATGATGTCGACTGGGATTTTTTGGATCAGGCAGATCTGCTGGTTTTTGGTAGTGCCGTCTATATGGGTAGCGTGACTGCTGGATTTAAAACCTTTATGGATGAGACCTCACAGCGTTGGTACCATCGCAAATGGGAAGGTAAGTGGGCCGCAGGTTTTGCCAATTCGGGCGGTCTTAGCGGTGATAAATTGGCCGTCTTACAACAGATCTGTTTGTATACCATGCAGCACGGCATGAATTGGATCGGTTTACCCTTGATGCCGACAGGTCATGAATCGCATGATTTAAATCGTCTGTCGAGCTTTTTGGGGCTCATGACGCAATCCCTTGACGGCCCTCCTGAGGAAACACCTGGTAAAGGTGATATCGATACGGCTATCTGGTTTGGTGATCATTTAGCCAAGACCATTATCAAGCATCGACCAGTCATTGCAGTTGGCTAAAGTCAGATTGCCTTTATTAGCATAAATAAGGATTAATTGTCGTAACTGAGACTTGCAATATAATCAGAAATTAACGGCACTATTTCCACTTTGGACTGCAAATTTATCTCCTTTTTATCACCATTATTAAAATCGTGACACGCCCTAATAAATAAAAAAGCAGACATCAATTTGATAGCTGCTTTTTTTTATTGCCATTAGTAAAATTATTTACTAAGGTTTTTAGCGGGTAATGGTTTGACAGGAATGGGGTTTTCGACAAATTGAAAAGATTGGCATGCGCTTAATAGTAGCGCTGCCGAGAGTATGTAGGTCATGACAAAGGATTTCATAATGGTATCTCAGGACACAATTGCCAGCATTAAAAACAGCGTTCATCATAAACAAATTACCGCATTATGCAACGGCTAACCTCATATATACCTCAGTATAATGTGAAGCGTAGACATAGTATGGTTTCTGCACTATGTATCTATTATGTACGCTCGAAATTAAAAATAACAGTCAAAAAATAGAATTATTGAGTTTTATTACTAAAATTTCGTCATTATAAAAAACAGATAAAGCAGTTGATATTTATTAGTAATTGTTTTTAAAAGGAATTTTTTATCGTTGTTAATAATAATATGAATATATGGTTTGAATAATAAAACCCAAGCCTTAATGGTAAAATCTTTTATTTTTGTAAAAAAATAGGGTGGTTAAGTTACTATTCAAGCAATAACAGCAAAATAGTTTTACATTAGTGGTGAAGGCAGACATTCTACGGTAACTAATCTTCATAGATGCCTCATAGGCAAAGACTTAGATATTGCCAAACGATAAATGGATACTGCTAAATAATAGATATTATGTGCTAAAAATAATTAAAACACCCTAGATGCCAGCTATATGAGGATATTATGAAGCCACTCTCTGTGATGTTATCAATGCTAGCCATTGGTATCACCTCCAGCGCCGTCATGGCTGAAGGTGTCAACCTTCCTAATGCGAGCTTGCCCAACGCAAGCCTACCTAATGTCAGCCCCGCCAATAGTGAGCTTGTCAATCGCGGTGCTTATATTGCTCGCGCTGCTGACTGTATGGCCTGTCACGGCGAGGACTATACCGGCGGGACGGCAATCGAGACCCCCATGGGAGAGATCTATTCCACCAATATCACCCCATCCAAACGTTACGGTATCGGCGACTATACCGAAGCGGACTTAAAGAATGCGCTGCAAAAAGGTCGTGCGCCTGACCATATGCTTTATCCTGCCATGCCATATCCTTCTTACAGCGGCATGAAAGAGGAAGACATCAGTGCGCTGTTTGCTTATTTACAGACGGTACCAGCGGTTGACGAAGCCCCCGAAGAAAAAACGGATCTGCCATTTCCTTTTAATATTCGCAGCTTAATGTTGGGTTGGAACTTTCTCAACGTACCGTCTACTGAAAAGCGCGACGGACTGAACGAGACCCAAAAACGCGGTGAATATCTGGTCAATAATCTAGAGCACTGTGGCACTTGCCATACCCCACGTAATAGTACGATGGGTTTTGATAAGAGTATGTACCTATCTGGTGCTCAGCTCGGCAACTGGCATGCGCCAAATATTACCCCAGATGAGTCAAGCGGTATCGGTAGCTGGAGTGAGCAAGATATCGTCACTTATCTGCGTACAGGCGAGCTTGATCAACGTGCATACGCTGGTGGCCCCATGGGTGAAGCGGTCGCCCACAGTACCCGCTACTTAAAAAATGAAGACTTAAGCGCCATTGCGTCTTATCTAAAAGCCGTACCTGCTGTCCAAACCGAAGACAAAGTGTCTGCGGTGGATGTGTCGCGTCTGCCAACGCCAATCAACGAATCTATCACGCATGACTTGCTGGCGCAAAAAGAGTATTTGAAACAGGCAAAAGCGGCAGTAGGTAATGGCAGTAACGCTCCAGAGTCATTATATCTGGCCGCTTGTGGTAGCTGTCATGGTGTTAACGGTTATGGTCAGCCTGATGCTCGCTATGCGCCTATCGTTGGCCTGAGCAGTATCCGCCGTGACCAGCCCGATGCGCTGGTTAATATGATTCTTCATGGGGTAGAAGGGGCAACCAATACGTCGCCTATCATGCCAGGGTTTTCAGACGAGTTAAATAGTGAGCAAATCGCTGGTATTGCCAACTACGTACGGGTGAATTTTGGTGGTCTTGCTAGCAGTGATGTGAGTGCTGATGATGTTGATCGCATCGCAAATACTGGCGTTGATAAGCCTTTCTTGATTAAGTACGCAGGCTTATTGGCGATAATAGGTATTATCGTTGCGATTGCTATCATTGTATTTATCATCCGCGCCATCTTACGCTCTAGACGCCGCGCTTAGTTTGACTATGTTTAGATAAATGGTCGAACAAAGAATTTATAAAGGCGTATTAGACGCTGATTACAGTACGAGAATTAAGGTCAAAATGGGAGTGCATTAAGGCTTGGCAAGACAAACGTTCGATATAAACTGAGCCGATAATAAAAGCAAAATGCCAAAGAACAATGCCTGCCGTTATACACGACGTCTACTTTAAGGACATTATTATGAAAGATATGCTTCAATCACCAACGCGGCGCCAACTGCTCTCGATGATCGGTAAAACCGCAGGTGCAACCGCGATGTATCAAGCGATGACGACCCTTGGGTTTGCTTCTGAATCGAGCTTTAAAGAAACCATGGATCTTAAGGGTGCACCTGCAGGCGCTAGTATTGTCATTCTTGGTGCCGGTCTTGGTGGGTTAACTGCGGCGTATGAGCTACGAAAAGCGGGCTACGATGTCAAAGTACTTGAGTTCCAAAACCGTGGTGGTGGTCGTAGCTGGACACTCAACAGCGGGGACAAATATACTGAGCTGGGTGGCGAAGAAGTGACCTGTGATTTTGAAGAGGGTAATTATTTTAATGGTGGACCGTGGCGTCTGCCCAGTCATCACTATGCTGTCTTTCATTATTGCAAACAGTTCGGCGTCGAGATGCAGCCCTTTATTCAAACCAATGATCGTGCCTATCTGCACCGTACCACTCATTTTGATGGTGTCCCACAGCGTTTGGGTGATGTAAAAAATGATATTCAAGGCCATGTGGCTGAGCTGTTGTCAAAGTCAGTTAACGTTGGTGGTCTTGATCGCTCGGTTAATACTGAGGATAAAGAAAAGCTGCTTGAAGGCTTAAAAGGCTGGGGTGTGCTCGATAAAGATTATCGTTATCGCGCCAGTAATGAGACCAGTAAGCATCGCGGTTTTAGTGTCTTTCCCGGTGGTGGCTTGATGCCTGATGCAAAACCGTCAAAGCCTTTGCCTATCAGTGAAATCTTAGATTCAGGCATGTGGGCGGATATTTATGGCAATCATATGACCTATGGTCACCAACCAACCATGTTTCAGCCAGTAGGCGGCATGGGCAAAATCGGTGATGCCTTTACCCGCGAATGTCGCGATATGATTGAGTTTAACGCAAAAGTAACCAAAATTCATCAAGATGAAAGCGGTGTGACTGTCGATTATGTCGATAGCAACAGCCCAGACGGGGCAACCAAAACCATACGTGCCGATTGGTGCGTGTGTAATATCCCGCTAACGGTGCTGACGCAAATGGATATTAACGTCTCAAAACCGATGAAAGAAGCCATGGCGGCAGTACCTTATGAGACTTCTTATAAAGTTGGCTTAGAGTTTAATCGCCGCTTTTGGGAAGAAGACGAGTGGATATTTGGTGGATTGACTTATACCGATATGCCCATTGCACAGATTGCCTATCCTTCACAGAATATGTTTAAAGATGGTACTGGAGTGCTACTAGGAGCCTATGGTTACGGCCCGACATCTTATAAGTTTAATACTTTGACGCCGCAAGAACGTATCAATGTCGCGCTCGCTTACGGTAAGTATATTCATCCCCAGTATACAAAAGAGTTCCGCGCCGGTACGTCAGTGGTCTGGCATCGCATTCCTTGGACACTGGGTTGTTATGGTATTTGGAATGAGTCGACCCGCCGTCAGCATTATGACACCTTATGCAGTATCGATAACCGTATTGTACTCACAGGCGAGCATTGCTCACACATTCCAGCATGGCAAGAAGGCGCTATTTTATCTGGCATGGATGCCGCCAAGCGCCTACATAAAAAAGCAAAAATGCTCGGTTAAATATTTGGTTAATATGGATAACTATAAAAATTCAGAGGCTATCATGGACAATGCAATCGTAAAGAAGGCAATCGTGAATAAAAAAGTCATGAGAGAAATGACCCTTAAACTGCTGACTGTGATGTTGTTGGGTGCGATGAGTAGTGCAGCACTTTTAGGCTGTAGTCAACAGTCAGATGATGTAGAGACAGTGGCTAGCGAACAAGAGAAAGAAGGTATCACAACGGATGACTATCAGGCGAGCCGTAATACGGGCGCTTGGGGCGGCGTCTATATGAGTCGTGAAGAGCTTACAGCACCTCCTATCAATATCGTCGATAACAGCTCACTGCCCACTATGGACAATGATCCAAGTATTGCTAAGTGGGACGCAAAGTTTGAAGGAACCAATGGCTTTGTGACAACAGATGGTGCCAAGCTGTATCATGACTCTTGTGCGGCGTGTCATATGCATAAAGGCGAGGGCGCTTACGGTGCAGGTTATTATCCGCCACTGGCTAATAACAGCAAAATGCAATCGAAGTACTACATCATTGATATCTTGATTAATGGCTTCCGCGGTATGCCCTCATTCCATGGAATGATGAATAATGAGCAGATAGCTGCAGTGACTCAATATGTGGTCAGCGATTTGAATGGCTTTACCGATACCGTCACTGCCGAGGATGTGGCAGAGCTGCGGCATGTCAATCCACCAGCTGGGGACCCAAGTGATGATTAACACAGTTTAATCTTTTAGCCAGTAATTTTCAGTGAAGCTGTTAGGATCTGTTGAATATTCACCAGAAGGCAGCAGTGCCACGGTCGAATGTTTAGCAGACCTTAATATAGAAATTACTCAGCTATTTTTAGCAAACATAAAAAAGCGCCTAATTATGCATTAGGCGCTTTTTTTATCTACGCTTTTATTAACTCGTAAAGCTTGGGAGCTGTATAAGTTATTTAGGGCTAGATGACCAGACTGGTGAGCGAATAGTGCCTTGTCCAGATTTACCAAATGACTCACCACCATTTAGAGACTTGATGGTCAAGATGCCTTTGCCACCTTGAGTAGAAGCATAAACCACGCGTTTACCATTGGGTGAAAAGCTTGGCGCTTCATCGATACCTGTATTGCCCAAATTGGTGGTTACCGCGCCACTGCTATTCATAATAGCGGCTGAGCGACCACTTAAAAAGGCAATTTGTGAGCCATCACTACTAAACTGCGGGCTGGTGGCATAACCGCTACTGGATACTTTGGTTGTACGTCCCGAACCAAACTCGTAACGATAAATCTGTGGTTTATTAAACCCTGCTCGGTCACTGACAAACACAAAGGATTTGCCATCTGGTGCATAACTTGGCTGTACTTCGCTGCTAGGCCAATTGGTGATGCGTCTGGGCTTACCACCGCTAGCATTCATCTCGTAAATATCAGCGCTGCCTTCAAAGCTGCTTGAAAACAGTATTTTGCTACCATCAGGTGAAAACGAGGGACTTAAATTGCTACCTTTAAAAGGCGTTAATGCACTTGCTCCGCCGCCACTCACGTTTTGTACATAGATAACAGGATATGACTTATCACGCTGTACAGAGTAGGCGATACGGTTACCATCTGGTGACCACGATGGGGAGAATATCGAACCGGCAACCTCGGTAATGGTCTTGGCGTTTTCGCCATCAGCATCCATCACTTTTAAGCGCGATACTTTGTCTTTACCAGTACCCACTTCTTCGATGTAGGCAATACGCCCGGAGAAATCACCTGGCGTACCAGTAATCAGCTCATAAACTTTGTCAGCGATGACGTGACCGGCGTAGCGCAGGCTTTCTTTATTATTGTCAGCTGTTAAGGTTTGCTTGCCTTCAATCACTCGGCCAGATTTGACATCAACGACTTCATAATCGGTGACGATTTTACCACGGTTACTACGAGTATTGCCGACAACTAGGTAAGGAATACCCATGCTCTGCCAGACGGGTAGCGTGCCAGAAAGTTCACTACTACTGTGCGGCTGCTGCGGTAAATCTTTATTGGTCACCTTTAATTCTGTTTTACTCAAATCATTGAGAATAATCGGTGATAATACAGAATCGCCCGCAAATGGCACAAAGGCGACTTGATTTTGTTGGACTGGAATATCGTAATCTAATTCTAAGACGACAGGCGCCGCCAACAAGTTGGAAGAAATAAGCAAGGTTGAGGTGCTGGCAAGTAAAGAAAGGCATAACTTCTGATGAGTACGCATGACCGAGTTGAACTCCTGAAATAGTCTAATCGTTATTTTTTATAGGGGCTAAGTTTACCGTTACGGTATGGCAATATTACACACAGTGCAAGCAGTTTAAGGTAACGTTATCAATAATATAGGAACTGGGTAACTGATTAATTGCTACCTTTAAATTGTATGGTAAAAGTAGGGTACTTAGGATCATCGGCATCAATCGGTAAGCTGCCAGTATTCAAAACTGCTTGTTTGGCTGCTTCATTGACCGCGCTATCAGGTCCTGAAGCGGAGACTTTGACCACATTGCCGCTCGCATTGACAGTGATGGTTAAGGTGGCGCGCTGAGTCGAGCCTTTGGCAGCGGTTGGCGGGCTATAATTGCGTTTGATTAAATTGATAATTTCACCATTGCTGGCACCGCGACTGCCACTTGAGGCAGAGCGACTACTACCTTTTGCCATACTAGAGGTAGAAGAATCGCCAGAGAGGGTCGACTCACCATCTTCTGATAAGCTAAAGTTTTTACTGGCACTGCCAGAGCTGCCAGTGTCAATCTTTAAATTTTTATCAGTCGCAGTCGGGCGTGGAATATGAGGCGGATTATTTTGTTTATGACGGAAATCACCCAGCTGTTTTTGTTCTTCTATCAGCTTTTCATTTTTGTTTTGCTCTACCTGACCATGCTCTTCTGTCACCGACTCATCTAGCTTGGCTGCCCACTCAGCCATATTGCGCTCGTATTCTTGGTTTTGCTCAAGTAAGCGTTGATGCTGCTCTTCACTCATCAGCATTGGTTGACTGGCAGGATCGTTAGAGCGGGTAAAGACAGGTACGCGCTGAGAGTTTGACTGACTGGTGCTATCGCTAAAACTTTCTGATGATGGGGTGTTTGATGCACTGCTTGCACCGCTGTCAGCTTGCATAGCACTGGCCGCCGCTGCACGGTTGGCAAGGATTTGCCCTTGCATCTCAGCCAGTTGCTCAGGGGATACCATGACCGTCTCAATGCTTTCCACAGTGTCGGTTTTTGTATGTTGATAAGTATAAATAAGTATGCCAATCACCAGACCATGTGCAAGCAAGCTGAGCAGCGTAGGCAGTGTCAGCCCATTGCCTTCAGGTTGGGTCGGCACATAAACAGCAGGCGCATTATTCATGGCAGTGATACTCATGGACAGGGTATTGAAAGACAAGGTTCATCAGATTATTCACTTATTATAACAAACGATACTAACAATAGAATTGATTACAATGAAGGTGTGGGTAAGGGGGCGCCCGTTAATAATCCCACCTTTTGGATACCTGCTTGTTGCAAGCTTGCCATCAAAGTCATGATGGCGCCATATTGATTGTTTTGGTCGGCGTTGATCATCACTTGTAAAGGCTGCGCACCTGCATTGCTGCTCTGCGATTGCAGATTAGACAAGGTATTAATCAGCTCGGGCTCACTAATTGGCAAATCAACATTGTTTTCATAACTGATAAAAATCTCGCCACTGTCAGTTAAAGAGACAATCACGGGTAGTTGACTTTGACTCAAGGTATTGGTTTGCTCTTTTGGCAACTCGACATCGACGCCGGTGATCAACATTGGCGCTGTCACCATAAATATCACCAGTAGCACCAGCATGACGTCGATATAAGGAACGACATTCATCTCCGCATTCAGCGCTTTTTTTTCACGGCGATAAGGGTTTGGTTTCATAGCCCTGTCACCTGACTGGCATTGCTGTTAAGGGCAGTGTCTCTGTCTATCACGCTTTGAGCACTGGTCTCACGCTGGAGCATCCCTGTCATCTCATCGCAGAATAACGCGCGTGAATCGTACAAGCGGCTCGATTTGGCCGTAAAGTGGTTGTACGCGAGCACAGCAGGAATCGCTGCAAATAAACCCATCGCCGTGGCAATGAGTGCTTCCGCGATGCCTGGCGCAACAGAAGCGAGAGTCGCCTGTTCCGTTTGAGAGAGTCCCAAAAAGGCATTCATAATACCCCATACTGTGCCAAACAAACCGACATAAGGTGCGACTGAGCCGATACTGGCTAGGGTCGTGAGCCCAGATTCTAATAACTGCTGCTGACGTCCTAAACCGACCCGCAGCTTACGCTCAACCCCATCGATAATGTCATCTTTTGGCTGGCGTTTTTTGTGCATTCTTAAGTATTCAGAAAACCCGACATAAAATATCTGCTCAAGCCCTTGGCGCTCAGGCGAGCCTTGCACACCTTGGTACAACTTTGCCAAATCTTCACCCGACCAAAACCACGTTTCAAACTGTTGATCAAAGTTCCTAGCCGTACCGAGCCGTGCACTCATACGAAAAATAATCACCCAACTGAGCAAAGACGCTAATAATAACAGCGCCATCACAATCTGTACCAATAGACTGGCTTGGGTAATAAGGTCAATAATATTTAATGATTCAGGCATGTAATGGACTCACGGGTAATTAACAATAACTGGCATAAGCGTCACACGCAGACCAGATAAGACCTCTGACAACTCAAGATGTAGGACAGCAAAGTATCGTTCGTTGCATTCTGTACACTTATATCAACCGACTAGTGTACTGCTAAATGAAGAAAAGGTCATTTTTTTAAAACCTAGATTCAAATAAGAAGTGCAACGTTTTAAAAGAATGAGTTGAAGAGTAAGATGTGCCGTGTTGCATTTCAAACTTCAACTCCTACATATCAGAACGTTATGAAACACTATACACATCTTACCCAAGAGCAAAGATATCAAATATCAGCGCTATTGCAAGCTAAAAAGAGTCTCAGTGAAATAGCTAGAATTATCGACTGTCATAAATCAACGGTCAGTCGAGAGATAAAGCGAAATATAGGACAAAGGGGTTATCGCCCCAAACAAGCCCATCGATTGGCAAACGCGCGCAAAGTTGTGAATAGCTCACAGATCAGCCGCTTTGGCTGGTGCTATATTGAGCATCTACTCAGCAAACACTACTCACCTGAGCAAATCACAGGGCGACTGAGGATGCTGGGTTGGCAAGAGGTCCCAAGCCATGAATCGATATACCAACACATCTATACTGACAAAAAGGCAGGGGGTAACTTACATAGCGCCCTTAGATGTCAAAAGCGTTATAAGAGACGGTATCTGCAAGGCAATGATAGGCGCGGAAAGATAGCGAACCGCTGTGATATCAATGACCGTCCCAGTATCATTGAAGCGCGCAGTCGTATGGGCGATTATGAAGGGGATACGGTGGTTGGTCGTGGACATCAAGGTGTGCTTGTCACTCTAGTGGATAGAACAACTCGAGAGACTAAGATCAAAGCGCTACCCAATCGCAAGGCAGTAGCCGTCACACAAGCTTGCATTGGCATGCTAAAAGGTGAACAGGCGTTAAGTATCACCTTTGATAACGGTAAAGAGTTTGCTGACCATGAAACGATGGCAACAGCGTTGAAGGCTGATATTTACTTTGCTCAGCCTTATCATTCTTGGGAGCGTGGAACGAATGAGAATACCAATGGGTTAATTCGTCAGTTTCTACCGAAGTCAATGCGTCTGGATAACCTATGCATGCACTTAGTTCAGTCGATTGAAGACAGTTTAAATAATCGACCTAGAAAGGTGCTAGGGTTTAGAACGCCTCTTGAGGTAAAATCTAGCTTCGGGTGCGTTGCACTTCAATGTTGAATCCAAGAAAGCTTAAAGCGAAAAAAAAGCGTTTTATTGATAGAGTTATGATTTTTATCGATATAAGGTAGGTTTGCAGGCTAGATTATTCTATAACACGACTATTATCCAATAATAGAATGACAGTACAGTCTTATTTTCGTTTTAAACGCGTAAGGCACGGGTAATGATTGAATTTGTAGCTCAATTTCTCTAAAATATTGCTCTTTGTTACCGCTGCCTTTTGATTATGACGTCGCAACTTGCTTGCTGACGTCATCTTTATTTTAGGCGCCACTAAATTTGTTCTTTCACTAGCAAGCTGGGCGCGACACTTATGAATGCAATTGAACGCTATTTTGGGATCAACGGTGAAAACACCACGGTCAAAACGGAAATCCTAGCCGGTATTACGACCTTTTTGACGATGGCTTACATCATCTTTGTAAACCCCAATGTATTAGCAGAAGCGGGTATGGACAAAGGTGCGGTGTTCGTTGCTACTTGTTTGGCAGCGGCAATAGGCTGCTTTATCATGGGTATTTATGCCAGACTGCCGGTGGCATTGGCGCCAGGTATGGGCTTAAATGCCTTTTTTACCTACGGTGTAGTGCTGGGCATGGGCTATGCGTGGCAGACCGCATTAGGAGCAGTATTCTTATCAGGGTGTTTGTTTATCCTTTTGAGCTTATTTAAGATACGCGAATGGATTATTAATGCCATCCCTACCAGTCTGAAGCAAGGTATCGTTGCCGGTATCGGTGCATTTTTGGCGTTTATTGCTCTGCAAAGCTCCGGCATCATCGTTGGACGTGATGCGACGTTAGTGATGCTTGGGGACATGACTTCATTTCCACCCATGATGGCGGCCTTAGGCTTTTTCATCATTATTGGTCTGGTCTATAAAAAAGTCCCAGGCGCGGTTACCATTGGTATATTGTTCATCACTTTGGTTAGTTTGGTGACGGGGCATACGCAATTCACTGGTATCATGTCGGCACCGCCACCCATTGCCCCAACGTTCCTACAGCTTGATATCGCGGGCGCGTTTGATATTGGTATGATCAGCGTTATTTTTGCTTTCTTATTCGTTGATTTGTTTGATACAGCGGGCAGCTTGGTTGGTATTGCCAATAAAGCAGGGCTTATCGATAAAGACGGCAACATCCCTAATATGGACAAAGCCTTATTGGCTGATTCAACCGCTACGGTTGCTGGTGCCATGCTAGGTACTTCTTCAACGACCAGTTATATTGAAAGTGCGTCAGGAGTTGCTTCAGGTGGTCGTACGGGTCTGATGGCAGTGACTGTCGGTGTGCTGTTTTTGCTCAGTATTTTCTTTGCACCATTAGCCGGTATGATTCCTGCTTATGCCACGGCAGGGGCGATATTCTATGTGTCGGTATTGATGTTGTTCACGCTAAAAGACATCAATTGGGAAGATTTGACCGAAGCCGCACCAGTCGCAGTTGTATTGCTATTAACGCCGCTGACATATTCTATCGCTGATGGTATCGCGCTTGGTTTTATTACCTTTACCGCGGTGAAGTTGATGACGGGTAAATTCTCTGAAATTACAATTCCTGTCTGGGTTTTGACAGCGATTCTTTTGGCAAAGTTAGTATTGTTATAAATGTCTGATGGTATGACATTGCCAATAATAGGGTTATTGGTTTTTAACCTTATTAGTATTTTGAATTTTAACCCTCTTTATTATTGAGTAATAAGGAGGGTTTTTTTACGTTTGAAAGAAAGTCATTGGTCATAATTAGCGGAAAATATTCGACTCAAAAAACAATTAATAACCAATAGTAAACAAAAAATTATAACTAAAGCGTCATTACCAATAAATTATAGATAACTAATTGTTTTTAAAAGATATAATTATTGACTTAAATCCTAAATATCGTTAGTTCGAAATTTTTTTTCATGATACCATAGCTAGGTTAAGCGCATCACCTCAATCAACGCCGTAGAGGTTTTTCTTACAGTGAATTAGCGCCGTATAAGATGACGGATTTGGGCTCATTAGCGTGATAACTTATGGTTATTATTTTAATAAGGTTCGACCTTGAGCTATCAATCGCACTCCTTTCACTACTGACAAGAAGAAGGCACTAATGCCGCTTAGCTGTTCGTTGTTGCCTTTATATTGTTAACGTAGCCCGTTTAACACTCGAACGACCTACTTAAACGTTTCCAGCTTATGCTGGATTTGCTCGTTTTGCGATGGCGCCGTTTGGTCTTTTGATTATTGTTATGAGCCGCAGTCAATAGTTCCTATTGAATATCGTAGGATTATAGGCAGTAAGCTTGCGCAATCAGTTTTCCTCATTGACCATTTATCATGGTTTTTAGACGATAGTTATGGAGTTGGTATGAACCCAGTAGAGCAGTTTACCCCGAGAGAGCCGATTTTATTTAACCCGGTCGATATGCTATCGCCAGCCTATATTGATCAGTCCGCAGATGAGTTGTATGCGCGCATCTCACCTTTGTATAGTGTCGATGAGCAGCGTTGGTTGTCTGACTTATTACCACTTGCTAAACCCAGTGATGAAGAGCGTGAGGCGGCTAGTAATCAGACGCGCCAGCTGGTTGAATATGTGCGCAATGATGGCAAAGCAATCAAAATGGTTGATTCGTTATTGCTTGAATACAGCCTTGATACGCAAGAAGGTATTTTGCTGATGAGCTTGGCCGAAGCCTTGATTCGCGTGCCAGACAATTATACCGCTGATGCGTTGATTCGTGACAAGATGAGTGTGGCGGACTGGAAAAAGCATTTAAAAGATGACAATGGTTTTATGGTCAATGCCTCGACGTGGGGCATGATGATGACGGGCCGTGTCGTCAGTATCGACAATAGCACGACTGCTTCAGGATTTTTGGATCGAATGACCAAAAGAATGGGTGAGCCAATGATTCGGGCGGCGATGCAAAAAGCCATGCGTATTATGGGGCATCAGTTTGTCCTTGGTGAGACGATTGAAGACGCCAACAAAAACAGTCAGCCGTATCGTAATAAAGGCTATACCTATTCGTTCGATATGTTGGGTGAAGCGGCGATTACCCATAGAGACGCCGAAAAATACTTTAACGACTATTTGCATGCGATTAAAGCAACTGCCAATGTCAAAGTTCAAGAGGGCATGCCAAAGCCGTCAGTTTCTATCAAGCTGTCTGCACTGCATCCACGTTATGAGGCCACGCAAGAAGCTCAGGTGTTGGGATTATTGCGTCAGCGTTGCTTATTGCTGATCGAAGCGGCACGCGAAGTGGATGTGGATTTGAGCATCGATGCCGAAGAAGCCGATCGCCTAGAGATATCTCTAAAGCTGTTTGAGTCGCTCTATCGTGATTCGCTAACTGCTGGTTGGGATGGACTGGGTCTAGTGGTGCAAGGCTACTCTAAGCGCGCCATTGCTATTTTTGCTTGGCTTGCACGCTTGGCAAAAGAAGTTGGCGATCGTATCCCGTTACGCTTGGTTAAGGGTGCTTATTGGGATACTGAGATTAAACTTGCCCAACAAAAAGGCTTGTCAGGATATCCCGTTTGGACGCGTAAAGAAGGCACAGACACCGCTTATCTGGCCTGTGCTCGCTTCTTGTTGTCTGAGCATCTGCGCGGACTTATTTGGCCGCAGTTTGCGACCCATAATGCTCATACCTTGGCATCAGTGATGACCATGAGTGCGCATAGAGATTTTGAATTTCAGCGTTTGCATGGTATGGGTGATGCGCTTTATGACCATATCTTACAAACATACAAGATTCCTGTCCGTATTTATGCTCCAGTTGGCGCGCACAAAGACTTACTGCCATATTTAGTACGCCGTCTGCTCGAAAATGGCGCGAATAGCTCATTTGTGCATCAGTTGTTAGATAAGTCTTATCCGATTGATAAGCTGACGGTACATCCGTATGACAAGCTAGTAGCCAATGATACGTTAAACAATCCAGAGATTCCGTTACCTTTAGAGATTTATGGCGATCGCCGTGCCAGCTTTGGTCCCAATATATTTGTAGAGTCGCAGTGGCTATTATTCAAAGCCGCGATTGACAGTCATTTAACAAAGACATGGTCCGCGTCTCCTATCATCAATGGGCAAGCAATTCATGACTCTTCAGTGGATGGTAAAGCTCAGAAGCTTGTTAGTCATACAGTGCGTGCGCCGTGGAATCATGAAGTTATCGCAGGCGACGTACAATACGCCAATGCAGAATTGGCGCGTCAAGCCATTGATGCCGCAGTAGCCGGACAAAGCGCGTGGCAAGCAGTGCCAGCGGCAAAACGTGCGGCAATATTGCGCAAAATCGCTGACCTCTACGAAGAAAACTATGCTGAACTAATGGCCTTGTGCCAAGTTGAAGCTGGCAAGACCATGCAAGACAGTATTGATGAGATCAAAGAAGCCGTTGATTTCTGCCGTTTTTATGCGGATGAAGCAGAACGCTTAGACGCAAAAGCGCATGAGTTTACCGATTTATCTGGCAAGCAATCGCGCCAAGTGTATAAAGCGCGCGGCACCTTTGTATGCATTAGCCCTTGGAACTTCCCATTGGCTATTTATACCGGTCAGATTGTGGCAGCACTTGCCGCCGGTAATACCGTTGTCGCAAAACCTGCTGAGCAAACCAGCTTAATCGCGCATTTCGGTGCGCAGCTGATGTATCAAGCTGGGGTGCCAGTCGAGGCGCTACAGTTTGTCACTGGAGCGGGTGAAGTGGGTGGGGCATTAACCGCCGCTGACAATTTATCTGGTGTCATCTTCACTGGTTCGACCCAAACCGCGCAACGTATCAATCAAAGTCTAAATGATCATGCGCAAGCCAGCGGGGAGCTGCCCGTGTTTATCGCTGAGACAGGTGGTCAGAACGCCATGATTATCGATTCGACAGCCTTGCCTGAACAAGTGGTCAGAGATGCCGTACTGTCTGCCTTTGGCTCGGCAGGTCAGCGTTGTTCAGCTTGTCGCATACTATGTGTACAAGAAGAAGTGGCTGATGAGTTGATTGAGCTACTGCAAGGCAATATGGCTGAGCTAGTCGTGGGTAACCCGCTGTATGCAGCTACCGATGTCGGCCCAGTCATTGATAATGATGCCAAGCAAGGTCTTGAGGCGCATATCGAACGCATGGTCGCTGAGCCAACGGCGAATATCTTGGCGCAGACACCGATGAGTGCCAGCTCGGTTGTGAGTCAAGAGCAGTCTACCTTTGTGTTACCAACCGCGATTGAAGTCAAAAGTATCGACGTGATTGGTGGTGAGCATTTCGGCCCGATATTACATGTGCTACGTTATCAAGCTCGGGATTTAAACAAGCTTATCGATGCTATCAATGCTACTGGCTTTGGCTTAACGTTAGGTATTCACAGCCGTATTGAAAATATTGTTGAGCATATCGAACGCCGTGCCTTTGTCGGTAATACCTATGTCAACCGTAACCAAATCGGTGCAGTCGTTAACGTCCAGCCTTTCGGTGGCTGTGGTCTATCGGGCACGGGTCCAAAAGCGGGTGGTCCACATTACGTCGCCCGTCTCATGCAGCTAAGCTCTGAGTCAGTCGCTACTGAGCAAACAAGTGCTACTAAGCAAAACACTGCTACCAATACTAAAACAGAATCACTTACTCAACCAGAAATCGCATAAGGAGCAGCAACATGGCGACTGAATTTAAAAAAAATCATGCCCAGGTTTGTGAAGCTTGGCGATTACTTAGCGCAGTCAATCGCGCCACTTATCTTGAGGCTGCGATACCTAAGCTGGCTTTGCTGACTGGTGATGCCAACAAGGCAAAGCGTCTATTCCATCATTTATTGAACGCCGCGCCCAGTCTGGATAAAGTACAGCGTATGACGGGTGCAACAGGTGAGTCCAACGACTTATATGTCACTGGTCGTGGTAAAACGATGGTCATCGGCGGTGAGTCTGCGCGGGCGATGGCAGTACTTGGACAGCTAATCGCTGCATTACTGACGGGCAATGAAGTGATATTGCATTGTCCTAGTCAGGCTGAGATGTGTGATGAGGCAGCAAAAATACTTTATGACACTGGTATTAGCGATGATGTATTGAGTGTGGCTAATGATTCGCAAACGATTACGCTGTTATATATTGATCGTCTCGCCCAAGTTGCTGTTGCAGGTAATAACAGTGAAATACAGACAATCAGTCAAGAGCTTGCCAATACGGATGGTATTTTGACGCAAGTGATTGCCGTGACCGATATGGAAGGCATGTCAGAGATGCTAACGCCTGATTACCTCCATCGCTTTGTTACTGAGCGGGTAAGAACGATTAATACCACCGCTATTGGTGGTAATGCGAGCTTGCTTGAGCTTGGTACTTAGCCAAGGATTTAAGTAATGTCTGATGTCACAATAAAGACTCTAACTTAAAAAGTAATATGCATTAAAAAACCGATATCTGAATCAATCAGGTATCGGTTTTCTTATGGTTGGATAAGCCAAATTTAATAAAATCGCATTAAAAGCTATTCAGCCGCGTCGATCCATACCCAGCCGTTCTCTAGCCATTCGCTCAAGTCATCTGCATCAATATCCGTCACATCTTGGCTATTTAGGTGTTCGCCATTTGCCAAACGCACCAATACAGCGCCTGCTGCCTCGTCAAGCCCATCGATACGCTGACCATTGGCATACAGCGTGATGCCATCATTAGTCAAGCTATAGAGCAAGCGATTGCTATAGTCAGCTTGCAACGTGGCACCTTCTGCTAGAGCTTGTATCAGCTCATCGGTATCTAACGTCTCTTCTGGCATCAGTGCATCATACTGGCGCTTGCTCACGACTTCAGACACTGCTTGACGAATGATATCGTCGCCGTGCTCAGACTGTAGCATTTGTAATAGCTGATCTTTGACGGCACTAATGCTGCTCGCTTGCAATTCACCTGATGCTTGCAGCGCTTGTGGCAACAGCATTGGGACGAATAAGTCGCTATCGTTGGTGGCGATATCAGCTAAGCTGTCGATGATTTGCATCAAGTTTGGACGACGACAGCCAAAAGAGAATGTCAAGCAATCATCTTGAGCAACCCCAAAATGCGACAGCTTCGGCGGCACATAGAGTACATCACCGGCCTCCAATATCTCATCAAAAATAATCTCGCCCATATCATCAAACAATCGAATCGGCTCATCGGCGACGAACTCAGTATTTTTATCACAGAATTTGCCAAGCTGCCAACGTCTAGACCCAAATCCTTGCGCTAAAAATACATCATAATCGTCATAATGCTTACCAACTGAGCCACCTTTGGGCGCGTATGAAACCATAATATCATCACGTTGCCACTGCGGAATAAAGTCAAAGGCTTGCCACAATTGCCCAAGCTCAGGTGACCACTGTTCCATATTCTGAACCAGCACAGTCCATTGTTCTGGCAAGTTATCAAAATCAGTTTCAGCCAATGGGCTTTTCTTAAGCTTCCATTGTGGCTGGCCTTTTTGCTTAGTTGCAGCTTGGATAAGCAGGCGCGCCGAAGCGTCTTCTTCAAGTGCTAGGCCAAGCATGTCTTCTGGCTCAAACATTCCAATCAATTGCGGTAAACCTTGCTTGATAAGTAATGGTTTTTTTTGCCAATAGTCATTTAAGAATTGCTCAGGCGTAATAGAGTCGGGTAAACAAAGGGAAGTTGAGGTCATTAATACATCCAGATTCAAAGAGAGTTATAAGATTAATCGTGAGGAGTGCTTTATAGGAAGGTTTTAATAGTTTATGATTATCGCCTATCTGATTGCCAGTCTTATTAACGTTAATGGCTACTGTCAGAGCATCCCATCAATCGTAGGAAATTTATGAAAAAATTACATTTTATTGTCATCATCGCTAGCGTGTTTTTACTACAAGCCTGTGTACACAAGATAGTGACCGTACCTGCCAAAGTTGCTTATAAAACCACCAAGGGCGTGGTAAAAGGTACCGTCGCTGTGGGCAAAGCTATCATACCGGGCGACAGTGATGACGACAAAAAGGACGATTAACTTATTCTTTAGCAATCGTTTTGTGTCTGTTTTAAAAGGCTGTTATTTAACGGTTATTGTTAAAGCTACGAGTTTGAATAGAAGCCTTAAATAAAAGAATGCCTGCCGCAATCAGCCCACCGAGGAGCGCTAATGCCATGTCTTTGTGGGCATCCCAAATATCGCCTTGCTGACCATTGTAAGCCTCTGCCGCTTCTGGTGATAAAGTCGCTGCAATTCCCCATTCAAGTAGCTCGTACAGCAGACTCGATGACATATTAATCATGAGGGCGATAGCGACTAAAAGCTTGATGGATGATATCTTAAAGATAGATTTTGAGCTTTCAACCATCGCATTGAACAGCAATAGCCCGTAGCTAAAATGTACGAGCCTGTCATACATATTGCGCTGCCAACCAAACAACTCGTTTAGGCTTATACCAAATAGCCGCTCTGTCCAGTTATCATAAGGCACATACGAATATAGATAGCGTGCGCCTATGATATGAATGAGGAGGAATATTGAGGCAAGGGCATAGGAGCGTGAGCTAATATGCCAGTAGCGATACGCAAACAGCATTAATGCCAAAAACAACAGCGTGCCTAATTGATGGAGTAGGTAGCTTGACCACTCTAGAGGCTCAATGCTTGCCAGTACCATGACGATAAATACCGCTACAGTACTGACAATGACAGAGTTAAAGTTTCGATGCATTTGCACGCTTCTTTAATTATTAGCAATTATTCATAGCTAATGATTAAAGCTTAGCAATCCACTCTTTAATCGTACGTGCTTGCTCAGCTGCATTACCGATATAGGTCGCTGGAGTTAGTTCACGTAGACGTGTTTTATCCGCATCGCTAACGGCTGCTAACTCGTCACTTTCAACGAATGTCAGCATCGCTTCGCGAGTCATGGCATTACCACGAGTTAAGGCTTTAAGTTTCTCATAAGGGTTCTCAACGCGGTAGCGGCGCATCACTGTCTGAATCGGCTCAGCCAATACTTCTTGTGCTTGATTAAGGTCGTCATTTAAGCGCTGTGCATTTAACTCAAGTTTGCTCACACCTTTTAAGCAAGCGTCAAACGCAATCATGCTCTGTGCCAGACCAACACCGATGTTACGTAGTACGGTTGAGTCTGATAAATCGCGCTGCATACGTGAAATCGGCAGCTTTTCACCCAAATGAGCAAGCATGGCATTAGCAACGCCTAGATTACCTTCAGAATTTTCAAAGTCAATTGGATTGACTTTATGCGGCATCGTCGATGAGCCCACTTCGCCGTCTTTTAGGCGCTGCTTGAAATAGCCTAAGCTAATATATTGCCAAATATCACGGTTAAAATCGATCAAGATGGTATTGAAGCGTCTTACTACATCAAACAACTCAGCAATGTAATCATGTGGCTCGATTTGCGTGGTGTAAGGATTAAAGGTCAGCTCTAAACGCTCATTAATGAATTGCTCAGCATGCGTTTGCCAATCAACATCAGGGTAAGCTGAGAAGTGCGCGTTATAGTTACCGACTGCACCATTGATTTTGCCCAACAGTTCAACGTCACCAATTTGTTTGATTTGACGGGCTAAGCGATAAGCGACGTTTGCCATCTCTTTACCGAGCGTCGTTGGGCTAGCCGTTTGACCATGTGTGCGTGACAACATGGGTTGATCAGCATGGGTAATCGCCAAATCAACGATGCTATCTGTGACTTGCTGCATTTTAGCAACGACGATTTCGCGGCTGTCTTTTAGCATTAATGCATATGATAGATTGTTGATATCTTCACTGGTACAAGCAAAATGAATAAACTCTAGGCTATCTTCTAACTGCTGATTCCCGCGAAACTTATCTTTAATAAAGTATTCGACCGCTTTCACATCATGATTGGTCGTCGCTTCGATGTCTTTAATCGCTTGCGCATCCGCTTCACTAAAACCATCAACGATGCTGTTTAAAAAGGCATTGGTATCGGTATCAAACGCCGCCAACTCACCAATCGCGCTATTATCTGCCAATGACTGTAACCAGCGAATCTCAACCGTTACGCGGGCTTTAATAAGCCCGAATTCAGATAAATAAGGGCGTAGGCTGTCAGCTTTAGAGGCGTAACGACCGTCAATTGGGGAGAGTGCGGTAAGGGGAGTCATAGTGATGCCTTAAAATTGAAATAAGTGAATCAATGCATAACCTAGCATGGATATTTTAGTCGCACAATTATACCCTGATTGGAGGTGAAATTTGGATAAAAATGAGGCGTGTTATCAATACTACAGAAAAATTTTTGTTCGAAGAGACTTTAGAGGATAAAAAGAGCTACATCTACTATGGTTTGTAATGACAATAAGATGCCATAACGATAGGTGTTAGGAAGTTTATTCTACAAAAGGATCGCTCAAAGAAAGAAATTACGTAGAAGGCGCGATGACAACGAAGTTGATCCAATTGAATTGAGATAAAGCTATCCTAGCTTGGATTGATCGGCAGTCGATTCAAATACGAAAAATAGAGTTTAGGAGGATCCAAACTCTATATATACGATTAATAAGGGTTAAGGGTTAGAGTTAGTCGCACCGTATTTGGTATTAAAGTAGAAAACTCGTTGAGCTCTTTCTGCAATTGAAAGTATTTTGGTCTTAACTGGAACATCATTTTTGCCTACCTTGGCACTATCGGTAGCGTAGTCATCAGAATTATAGGTTGGAACGGCTAATACTGAGGAGACAGTGGCATTGTTCACTCCAGCTTTTTGTAATGTGTCACTCATCACAAAATTGCTGACGGGCAAATTGGCGCGATTAGTCGGTATTATTCTATAAGCAATACATTGACCGGGGTTGACATTGACCAAGGTATCTTTGCTATATACTAAGTTGTTCTGCGAGGAAGGAAGTAATGTTGAGATACTACAATTATTTAAGGCCTGCTCTTTTTCTAACACTAAGGCCTTGTTTGCTTCAATTACTCTGCCAAAGTTATTGTTAGGGTAGCTATATTTATTGGAGGTAAAGCCAACTTGTTTATTGCCACTGGTAGTACGGATAGGATAGTCACTATTATTATCTTCAATAATACAGACAGAGTTTCTATTACCAATTTCTGTGACGGGTATAGTGAACCGATATACGCCAGCGTCAGCTGTTGTTAATGTTTGGGTGGCATAAGTCGTCGTAGGGTTATCACAATCATTTACTAGCCGGGGAGTTTCCTAAAAACTGTGTAACTGCTTATAATCCACTAACTGGAGAATAAGCAATGACTACTCAATCTGACATT